>CAZQYB010000007.1:0-33418 GCA_964597535.1 uncultured Pirellulales bacterium
ACATCACCAGATGTTCGAACAACTACGGCGAATATCAGTTTCCTGAGAAGATGATTCCGCTGATGATTAACAATGCTTTGAATGATAAGGATTTGCCCGTTTACGGTGATGGGCTGTATGTGCGCGACTGGCTGTATGTTTACGACCACTGCACCGCTGTTTGGAAAGTGTTAACGGAAGCACCGGCTGGGGAAACTTACAACATCGGCGGGTGCAATGAGAAGACGAATCTCGAGGTTATCGGTCACATCTTAGCTCGGCTTGGCAAGCGGGAGTCTCTTATCAAACATGTAGCCGACAGGCCCGGCCACGACCGAAGATATGCAATCGATGCAACGAAAATAATAAAAGAACTCAATTGGAAGCCCTCCGTAATGTTCGAAGAAGGTATCAATAAGACCATAGACTGGTATCAGCGAAATCACAAATGGCTTTCAAATGTTGTTTCCGGCGACTACCAAAAGTATTACGAACTTATGTACGGGAATCGCTAAAGAGCTGGAGAGGGTGCGAACTAATGTCACAGCTTGTCAGAGGCAAAGCGACGGTTTGCGTGGTAAATTATAAAACATTAGACTTTACGAGATTGTGTCTGCGCAGTATTCGCAAATTCACTAAATATCCCTGCGAGGTGATTGTTGTTGACAACGACTCGCAGGATGAATCTTTGGAGTATCTCGAATCGCTGGGATGGATACGCTTGATTGAGCATCGTAATAGCGAACTCCGCGGCGGATTTGCCCACAGTTCAGCCCTGGATATCGGCCTGGAAAACTGCAATACCGAATTTTTCATCTCGATGCACTCCGACAGCTTTGTCCAGAAGCAAAATTGGCTCACTGAGCTAATGGGCCACTTCGTCAACGATGATGAATCCATCGCGTGCGTGGGCTCCGGCAAACTTGAGTTAACCACTCAGTGGCGAATCCTCCTGAAAAAAGCCACCGACTTGCGAACCTTCAAACGTAAATTGCTGCGAGTGCCCGACCCTATCGGCAAATTCCGCTACTACAATCGCACGATATGTTGTATTTACAGGACGGAAGTTTTGCGACGTGAGAAGCTGTCCTTTGGTATGGACCAGGACAAGGGGCTGACGGGCGGCAAGAAGCTGTATTTTGAGTTGGTTGACCGCGGGTACAAAACCGTTGAGCTGGCGCTGGCGATAATGGGCCAATATATCATACATCTTGCGCATGCGACACAGGTAATCAACCCGCAGGAATTTACGCTGCGAAAAAAAACCGTAAGAAAATGCCATCGGCTTGTTGATAAAGTTTTGTCTCTTCCGCTGGTACAGGATATACTTACAGATGATTCACTGGACGAGTAATGAAAGGTTTTATAAAGGGGACGAACAGTGAATTTACTTGTCGTGACGAGCAATCGGGCTCGGGCGAGCTTCAGGCAACGAGTGGTACTTTACCTTGATGTTCTTCGAGCGAATGGTATAGAACTCGAAGTTGTGGAGATGCCATCCGGAGCTTTAAGCCGTTTAAAACTGTATAGACGAATGCAAAAGTTTGACGGCCTTTTCCTGCATAAGAGGAGGGTTAATCTCAGTGATGTTTATTGGTTGCGTCGATACAGCCGAAAAATCATTTATGATTTTGACGATGCGGTGATGTATGACGGCGAGAATCCGGACAGACTAAGCCGGAAGCGGCAGAAATCTTTTCGAAGGACGGTTGAACTGGCTGATTTAGTTATAGCGGGCAATAGTTATCTTGCTGAACATGCCCGGAAATTCAATCCTAATGTTGAGGTTCTGCCGACTGGTTTGGACATGAGCGCTTACAAGTTACGGACCGATGCTAAAAGGGATAGTAAAGTTCGCCTTGTATGGATTGGCAGCCGCGGCACACTTAAATACCTTGCGAGTATTAAACCTGCACTTGAAGAGATTGGGTTGCGATTTGATAATGTCGTCTTGAGAATAATCTGTGATACCTTCTTTGATATGGGGAATATGGAGGTAGAAAAGCGCTGTTGGTCTTTGGAGACTCAGGTTGAGGATTTGGCCACGAGTGACATTGGGCTTACACCATTGCTGGATAATCGCTTTACTCGGGGCAAATGTGGTTTTAAGATTCTGCAGTATGCAGCAGTGGGTTTGCCGGTTGTTGCTTCCTCGGTATGTGTAGGCGGGCAATACTTTTGTGATGGCGTTACAGGGTTCCAGGCGGTAGATACCTCGCAGTGGGTTGATAGAATCAGCAGACTAATCGAGAACCGGGAGTTGAGGGAACGATTAGGCCGGGCCTGTAGAAATAAGGTTCGTGAATTTGACGTCGGTGTACTCGGAAAGCGGCTCGTTAGTTTGATTAGGAAATCCGTAGAAAACTCTTGAAGACTGAGCGTGTAATTAGCGGCAGGTTTTAATGACTGTATAGAACCATTTGGATGATAGTATTGGTTGAGCTTTAAGGAAATAATGTGATTAACAGCAAGAGAAACAGAGGGGCAGTTTTTTTTGATTCCGGCGAGGGTAGGTTGTGCAAAGACCAAAACGTATATTTGTAATAGCGAATTTCAAGGATGATTCACCCCAGTCGATACGGATAGAGCGAAGACGGTGGGTTAAAGGATTTATCAGACTCGGACATGATGTTCAGCGGTTTAGTTACAGAAACATAATGATGCAGTCAAGTCTGATAAAGAGCAAGAGGATTGCAAGGCGATTTGCGAAGAGGCGCACCGATAAGATTCTCTTAAGACAAGTGAGTTCGTACCATCCTGATATTATTTTGATTCTCAACCCCAAGGACCTTGACCATAAAACGGTAGCAGCGATGCGGGCGGTGGCTTCAAACGCTGCTTTTGTCATACGAGACAACGAACCTTTTCCCGAGACTCATCCGGAGCGGATGCTAATCTGCAGAGAAGTGGATATAGTGGTCTGCTCGAGTCCGGACGAATTTTTAAGGCCATACAAAGAGGCCGGCGCCTCGATTTGCACATTTATCCCTAATCCGTGTGACCCCGACATTCAGCGTCCGTACGAGGTCGGAGAGAAATGGAGGTCGGATATTATGTTTTCCGGAAAGGTCGGGCACAGTCGGCTTGACCGGAATATTGATAGATACGATTTACTTCTGAGACTCTCTAAGATGCCTACCGCCAAGTTGTATGGTTGCTTTAGAAATCCAAAGCTTGACGGCGTGGAGATTTTTTATGCAATCAGCGGTGCAAAGATAGCGCTGAGCATAAATATAGTCAATAATATACGGCTGTATCATTCCGACAGGTTGGTCAACTGTCTTGCCTGCGGCACGTTTACATTAGCCAAACGGGTGCCGGGTTCGGAGTTGCTTTTTAAAGACGGCATTCACCTGAAATATTTCGATTCGGCTGATGAGTTTTTTGAGCTTGCTGATTGGTACTTAAAACGCGCCCAGGAGCGGGAAAAAATCGCCAAGGCGGGGATGGAAAGAGCCCACAAAGAATTTAATTGTGCAAAACTGGCCCAATATATTCTCGATATCATCGAAAAAGGCAGCTACGATGCGCCCTGGTGCGAGAATGTGTGAAGCAGGCACTTGTTAAGAAAGTTGTTGTTCGTCCCATTCCTGCATGATCTTCTCAGCAAGCCAAAGGTCATACGCACTGTTTATTTTTATACTCTCTTCAGGAAGCATAATAATGTGCCCATTTTTCTTGCCTAAAAAGCTGCCTTTACGAAGAACATCCGTCCTGGTGAGGTAAATGGCACTGTTCTCTCTATATATGCCTTTACGTTCGATTCTCATTCCGTCTTTGGCAGCATTGACTGGTTCCAGGCCGTATCGGCCATGATGATAACAGTGAGACAGCTCTTCTTGTACTGATATTACCGAATCAACGTCGAAGATAACCATACTATTTATGGCTTTGTCGATATGATAGCCGTGACGCAGTGGTGTATTAATGTATAAAGTGCACACAGCATCCGGGATATAACCCGATGAAGACTCAAGGTGGTCGAGGATGTTCTGAAGTAAGTAATTCATCTTCAGTGTAGATTGGTTGAACTTAGAATCGCGTCTGAGCGGTTCTACACCGCGAAAGTTTGCCGCGTAATCCAGGACTTTATCATCCTCGGATGACAGAACCACACGGTCGAGCAGAGTAGCGGATTTTAGACTATTTAGAGTGTACCAGACAAGAGGCCTTCCTGCCAGTTCAACAAAAGGGTCGTTTTGTAGATAAACGCTGTGTGTGGTAACCGGAATGACTCCCAACACCTTTGGCATCCGGATACTATGATTTTCTTCTACAAATCGCTGTTTTATTTTTCGACGTGTTTCCAGGATTTTCTTCTGCTTCTTCGTGATACTATCGGGATGCTGTCGGTAATAAAACAGAGGTAAGTTCACGTTATAGGGTTTGAATTTCTGAATAAAACGAAGCCATAATTCATAGCCATCCTGACATGTAAAGGCTTCTATATACCCTCCAATCTGCATCAGCAGCTCCCTGCGGAACATAGTGCATGCACCGTGAGCAGGAAGGTCTAACAGCTCAACTTCTTCTATTAGCTTTTCGCGCCTGACCAAAGTGATTATCTCACCTTCGCTGTCAACTTCGTGATAATCGGGATATACCAGTCCTACATCGGGCTTGGTATCCAAAATGTTGGATAGGATAAGGAGGGCGCTTTCGTCGAGATAATCATCGGCATCGAGTCGCATTATGTATCTGCCGTTTGCTAAGCGCAGAGCAATATTGTTTGTAAAGTTCAAGCCCTTATTTTCCTGCTCTATTGTTCTTATTCTCGGATTATCCTTATATTTAGAGATGATTTCCTGAGTGTTATCAGTGGAACCATCGTCAATGATAATCAGCTCCCACTCAGACATTGTCTGTTTCAGGACGCTTTGGACGGCCTTGTCGATATAGCTTGCGTAGTTGTAGGTGGGAATGTAAACAGTGACCTTTACCATTTAACGCTACGCCTCAATTTTTTTAGGGATGCAAAACTGGTAACAGTACACTCGCTTTTTTCAGAACTATAACTTTTGCATCCTTGTCTGTCAACTCGAATGCTTTATCGAGAGCATGTTGTAGATTAGCAGCAGGTATGAATCCCATATGTTTAGCCATAGCTGAATCGATATGTGGCGATACCAAAATGGCATGTACTCTTTTAGAGATAATACGTCCTACTGCTATGAGGGTGTAAGCCATCAGTTTCTGTTTGACTTTTCCCTCGTTGACTTCTTGGTAAAGCTTATCAGGGTTCCTAAAGCCATACTTGGCAAAGTCCGGAAATTGTGGTGCTATACCCTCCGGACAATCAGCAGGCAATATGATGACCCCTCCGTCTCGACAGACCAGGTCCGCCGCGCAGATGGCCTTAATTGCCTGCCTGAGATTGATGTCCGCTGGGTATGCTTCGGCTATTACTATGTCGGCTGGTTCGTTCGCCGAAACCTCATAAACCTGACGGCATAATTCAACTCCTTTTTTATGGGCCGATTCCAGTTCACCCGCTACTAAGCCATAAATATTATCACC
Source organism: uncultured Pirellulales bacterium (assembly GCA_964597535.1). Classification (GTDB taxonomy): domain Bacteria; phylum Planctomycetota; class Phycisphaerae; order Sedimentisphaerales; family Anaerobacaceae; genus CAZQYB01. The sequence goes on from CAZQYB010000007.1 coordinate 5,497, forward strand.
GCCAAATAAAACGGTATTTACTATCATACGGAGCTTGATTTTGCGGGATAGTCGGTTAACTACTTCTCTTATGGGATTGTTGTAATTTCCCAATATTTGAGCCATAAAGAAGTTCAGGGCCATCCAGTGGGTATTTTCTATGGTGTTTTCGCCGGCGATGCCCGTCATTACAGTTTTGGCGCCGCCGGAAAATCCCGTTGTTGCGTGGGGAACGATGCTGCCTATAGAGATTATGAAGTCGGCTTCGGCGGCCAATCTGTTTATTTTAACTTCAAATCCCAAGTCACAATGGCCAAGCGAAACAAGTGATTCAGGATTGTTCCACTTATGATTTATGATTTTGTATTTTTGAGCAATTTTATCCGTGAACTTTGTCCTTATCTCCCGGTTGGTCATTGGGCGATGAGTTCCCAGGCCTATTAGAAAAGTAATTCTTTCCGACGATACTCCGGCACATTCAAGTTCTTCTAATATAGGGGGGATGAGCCGGTCGAGAGGCGTTGGTCTTGTATTGTCATCGGTAACAATCAGTATCTTTTCGCATCCTTTGACCGCCTGGCTCAAAGGTTTGATTCCTGTTGGATTTTTAATGGCTTCCGCCACCTGTTGGTCTGAGAGGCCCTCACCCTCAATATGTTTAGGTCCATATACACCAACTAATTTTGCAGGGTCTATTTTGGCATCTCCGAAAATGTGCTTTGTGAGGGAAATGTCCATTAGTCTTCGAGCATTTCTAATGTTATTTTCTGGTCCGGCTTTATGTCCTGCTTCGCCTGTTTTCCAATAACTACATTTATCATACCTGCGTCCAAGCCGTCTGCCGGTCGTTTCACACCCAACATCTCGGAAGTAATTACTTGTCCTTTTTTTATAGGAACTTCCGCCACAATGCTTCGTCTGGCGCTTTTCCAGGCCTTTTTTTCTGAATCGGCGATGCCAAGCTTTCCATTCCCTAAGAGAGATTCCATTAGTCTAATATTGTCCACCATCTTTTTGAGACTGATGGGGTCAACTGCAAAAAAATGACCGGAGCCCTTCATCGAGCGGTCAAGTGTATAGTGCTTTTCAATTACCTTTGCGCCCAAAGCCACTCCTATTGAGGGTATTATCATGTTTTCGTCCGGCCTGGTATGGTCAGATAGCCCAACAATGATTCCTGGATACCTTTCTCTTAAGGTTTTAATCCTTAACAGATTTGCATCTTCGAATTTTGTCGGGTAACTTAAAGTGCAGGCAAGTAAAATCAGCTTGTTGTTGCCCTGTTGTAAAATCGTTTCAATAGCCCTGTCGATTTCCTGCGGTTCTGATGCGCCGGTGGAAAGAATGATAGGCTTGCCGAAACTTGCCACGTGTTTTATGAAATCTAAGTTTGGGATTTCACAGGAAGCTATCTTGAAGACCGGCATATCAAGTTCATTGAGCATATCAGCACTTTCTTTATCGAAAGGCGAGGAAAACCCAACAATTCCCTTCTCCTGGGCATATTCGAAGAGTTCCGCATATTCTTTCCTGCCGAAACGGTCCAGTCTCTTGTAATACTCCATCTGAGAAATTTTTTCCTCACCCCAGAAAGCCACAGCTTTTTTTGTGACGAGCTTTTCTGCCTTATAGGTTTGGAATTTGATTGCATCTGCGCCTGCCTGGGCCGCCTTATCAATCATTTTTTTTGCCAAGTCAATGTCGCACATATGGTTGCAGGCGGCTTCAGCCACTACGAAAGCGGGAACATCCCGTGAGATTCGCTTTGTCTCGTTTAAGACGATATTTTGGGAGCATTTGAAAGTCCTGTTACTCATTAAATATATTCCTTAATCCACTGTTCAACCTTCGAACAAATCAAGTATTTTTGTCGGCAGGTATTTGCTGACGGCATGTTTGATGGTGCGAATGGGACGTCGGTAGTCTTTCAATATTCGTTGGCATTCTTTGTCAAGCTGAGTTAACTCGTCCCATTTCATGTCAGTCAAGTTGACAGTTGGCTTTTTCAACGAGGCACATTGTACGATCCATTTCTCCTCTTCCTGCAAATTCATATCGTACTTCTTCAAAAACTCGTCATACAGCGGAGCGCCAGGGTAAGGTGTTGCGTAAAAATGCTTACCCTTCTTGTTGGCGTGATAAAGTCCGCAAGATTCCATTTTTAATCTCCACCTGATGCTTTCCATCGCTGTTTCGCTGTTTTCACCCGGGAATCCAAAAATAAACGTGGGCCTAAGTCTGAGTCCGGCATCATGAATGCCCCTTATGGCCGTTTCTATTTGTTCAATCTTAAGTCTCTTTCTCATCAGGTCCAAGATGGTTTGACTGCCGCTCTCAATCCCCATGTTAATACCTCTACACCCAAGTCTTTTCATCCTTTTCAGTAGAGGAAGATGTTTGGCTGTGATTGAGTCGGCTCGACTGCTGACGACCCATTGTATTTTTAAACCTTGGCTTTCAACCGCATCACAAAATTCTTCAGCTCTTCTTTTTCTCAACAGAAAAAATTCGTCCACGAACACCAAAGTGCGAATATTATATTGGCCGATTAGATACTTCACGTCGTCTAAAATTCTTTCAGTAGATAAAACCCTGTAATTTTTGGAAAGCTGGTCCGGGTATTTGCAAAATTTACAGGCGTACGGACATCCTCTTGATGAAAGTATATAACCGGTCCCCCGTGAGAAGTACCGGTCTCTGTCGAGCAACTGCCACTTCAAGGGGGGAACTTCATCAAGAGATTTTACAATTGGCGCGGGCTCGTTCTTAACGACTTTGCCGTTCTTGAAGTATTCAACACCCAAAATTCTTTCGAAATTTGGGAAATGGTCACAGAAGGATTTAACTACATATTCGCCCTCCTGTTTACAAAGTATATCGACGCCGGCTATTCTCCTCCAAATAAGATGGTCGAGTGTCTGGGCGAGCTTTCCCCCAATTAATTTAGGTATTGCTATATTTTTGTCGGCGAGGAATTGAAATATTTCTTTGACGGACAGATAAGCGCTATGAAGTCCTCCAGTTGCTATCAAATCTACATCAAGGTTTTCTAATATTTGCTTCTCGACCAGGGCCTTATCGTTTCTCAGAGCATCAGCATCTATCCATCTGACATCGATTCCTCTTTCTACAAAGACAGACGCGATGGTCAGTAGTCCGAATGGGGGTCTAAAACTACGACGCCCGTAATTTATAGGGTTAATCAACATTACTTTATGGAGCATTGGTAATCTCGGTCAAAACAACGAGCAATTATTGCGTTTTTATTTTCGTAACTTTATTTATGAACTCTGCAAATTCACCATTTTGATATCTGGGTTTAATATGTGCGTTGATAGCTGAAACTTCAGGATGTTCCCGCAGAAACTCGAGCACAGAAGATAGAGATACAGGTGAGGTACCGATTTTGAGCTTTTCAAAGATGCTTTTTAAGACTTCATAATCTTCGGGATAATCCAGATTCATCCTGTATTGACTGAATTGCCATTCTTTCGGGGCGTTTGCTTTATTAATGTGGAAAAAGTCAGGGTTGTTCTTGAAATACAAAGACAGATATTCGCTGTGCTTGCTTGTGTCAATCATCGATTTGAGCTTTTCCAAAGCCTGGGTGCTGATGACTTCAGGTCTGACCCCCAGTGGTGCGTCCTCGAGGTAACTGAAATCGGCACCTGTCTGAAAATGTGATTGAAGTAAGAAATCAATCAGTTCGTGCGATATTAAAGGGCTGTCTCCGGTGACTCGGACAACGAAATCCAGGTCATAAAGTTTTGCTGCATCTAAAATACGTGCGGCCACGTCATTTTCTTTGCCTTTAAAGAACTTAACTTTCCCACCAAGAGTATAATGTCTTAGCTTATCATCATCTGTGTGGGTGGAGGTAGCCAGGACAGTTAAAGCTGATATCTTACTGGCCAGGGTGTTTACGAGGCAATGTTCGATGGCGGTGGCACTGCCCAGTTTTAATAGGGCCTTGTTTGGCATCCTTTTAGAATGCATGCGGCAGACCACCACAACTCCAGCTACGGCTTTTCTTACGTCTTGAGCGGTTACTGCGGCGTCGGTGGGGAGGTCATGCAGGGCGACTGCCGGGAAAAAACTACCTTCTTCGTTGGGAAATAAGGCCTCGGCATTTTCGGTGCGCCTGAACTTTATATCATTTGAGAAAAGAAGCTGGCCCTGCTTGACTGCTCTGATTGTCGTTATGCGAGTTGCATGTGCGAGGTAATCTTTTTGGACTTTTGTGATGTGTTTCGAGCCGTATATTCGCACGCACTGCCTAAGGTTGTCGACCATTTTTTTGAATTCGTGGGGCTCAAGGGCGGAATAGTAATCTAATCCCCTGGACCCTCGCTCCAAAATTATATGCTTTTCAATTACGGACGCCCCGGCGAAAAAGGCATATTCAGGCATCCTAAGAGCAAGTTCTGAGTCTGCGTTGACATGGTCGGCAAAGCCTACAGGACAACCGTACTTGTCTTTCAAATATTGTATTCTGGCCAAGGATGTGTGCTCCAGCGGCGTGGGAAAAGCCTGGAAGCCGTAGATTAAAAGAGTGGGATTATTAAATCCGGACAGCGCAGAGAGGGCGAAGTCTATGTCTTTGTCCTCATAGCCGCCTACACCAATTGCCACCGGCAGATGCATCTCAAGGATGCTTTTAACGAGCTTTTGGTCTAGAATGGTGGTAGGTGGGATTTTTATTGCATAAATTTTATTTTTTTTCTTGTGGGCCACGTCCAAGCCCCACCGGTCAAAGACATCTACCCAGACATCCATGCCTAACTTGCTGGCCCGGTCGATAAACTGGGCTCTTTCTTCGAAAGAGTAGAAGGTACGTTTGTAGATTTCGTATTTGCTGTAGGATGGCGTTGTCAGTTCATCGTATTTGTATAGTTGAAGCTTGACTGCGTCGGCCCCGGCCTTGTGGGCCTCTTCGATAAGTCTAAAATTAAGCTCAACTTTACCCTGAGCTGCATTGGCCAGTTCAGCAATAACGTAAACCACTTTCGGCGGAAACACTCTGTTTTTACCGCTCATTTTCCGATCCTTGCATAGTCGAACAGCTGGCAAATGTGCATTCAGGACAAAATTTTGACATTTGGGGGCGTGGGGAATCCCTTATAATAACTAATCATATTGATTTTAACGTCCTCGTACCGCCGGAAAACATTCGCAGTTACTTCGACTAAGTTTATCCTTTTAATTTTTTCTCTCTGTAAGTCTATCGGATTTTGATGAGGCCTGCGAACAAGATAATCACTTTGATAAAAATCCAATCCCACAATCCAAAGTAGCTTTGGACGTAATATCTCCAGTGCATATATAATTGCCAGTATACCAGTATTAGGATATTTTTGGGTATATTCTTTACCGAAATCCTTCCTGTTAAGCTCAAGAAGCTTCTTTGGAAGAAAATGTGTGTTCAATCCAAGGAATTTGTAATGCTCAATAGCCCTTTTCATTCTTTGGTCCCTAACTGCCGAGACTTTCGGCAACTGAACCTCAGTAATATTCAGTCTTTTATAGTTTCGTTTTTGAAGCGGGGCGGTCATAAGCCGATTTACGAAATGAACACAGTTTTTGCCAGTCAATGAATCGCCGACCAGTTTCATCTCTTCATCAAAGTTATTCACAACAAAACAGCTTTCAAACTCCTTATCATACCTGGGAAGCTGTTCCAGAGATTTGCCTTTGAGCAGAATAGCAAAGCTCTCTAAGCATGTGGGGAAATACGGACATTCCCTCACATCTTTCACAAAGCAAAATTCATACAGCGAACTAATGCAATCTCTCGTAATATATCTTCTTGTAGCGTGCAGAGATTCTTTTACCGAAGCATATATAGATTCGGGAGGTTTATCTTCCATTAACCACTCCGCCTATAGCTATTGTCTTGCTCATTTCCTTAACCTTGCCGGTTTCTCAATAGCGCATCCTTTGTCCCTGGCTAATCACTCGACACATGCAGATGATTTGTGAGCACTTACTATAAATATTCGGCCAAACAGCCGTCCAATGACTTTATTGCTTGTTATTCTTTGGAGTTTAGTCTTTGGAATTTTGTATATCGAAAAATAACGGTCCACGGATAGTTTTGCTTCACTTAACATATAAATGAGCAGTTCCCAGGAGAAAAATGTGTGATGTTTACATTGTCTTAACTTTCTGTATATATTAGATTGTATTGACTTTCCTGTAAGGAAGATATTTAATCTTTTACGCATAGGGAAATTATTCGGAACAGTTGCAAGTATCCTGCCGTTATCTTTAAGAATTCTCGCCATTTCTTCAAACAGGAAAATAGGGTCAAATACATGTTCAATTACGTCACCTGCCCAGACCACATCGAATGATTTGTCTGGAAATTTGAGCCCAGCTTCGTCTACATCTGAAACGATTGCATTGAGCCCTTTTTGCTGACATTTGCTGACAGCAACGTCAGAGAAGTCAACACCTGTTACCTCGAAGCCTTTTTTTTGAAGTTCAAGAGCAATAGTGCCTATACCACAGCCGACATCCAGCAGTTTTTTCCCGTTGCCATTGGACAGTAGCGAAAACATAACCTGTTCTTCTTTTCTTATAGGGTTTTCGGCTCCATGTGAGTATCTGTAATTTTCTCGCTCTTCAGGCCTCATAATGTCGTTTCATTTTACTTCTAAAGTGTACTTTTTTTGCATAAACACGATGATTTTATGAGTATTTGAAGGAATCCGGTCGTGCACTTCAGAAAACTCGTGAAATTCTTGAATTACATCATCAAGCGAATCCCACAACGTAGATTCATACTTATGTCTTTTTTTTACATTCTTCTTATAATCATACTTTTTGTATGGCTGCACAAACGGGACATCGAGGACCAAAATGCCGCCGGTTTTTAGAACTCTTGCCGACTCCATCGAGACCTTTCTCAGGTCCCACGCGTGGTCCAGACAATTGCAATAAACACCATCAAATGTGGAATCTTCAAACGGAATATTATGGAAGTCCCCCTCAATTACATACTCGTTGTCAGACCCCGGATTAAGGTCAATGCCGGTCGCCTCCGAGTGCCCTAAGTCTCTGAAGGCCCTGACCTCTTCGCCCAGGCGAGCTGCTAAGCATAATACCTTTTTACCAGGAATTTTGGGAGAGATATCGGCGAGCCTCTTTCTAAAGCTCTCGACTCTCTTGTTCCACTTCTGCTGAAAATGCTCCATCTTTTTAGAAAGCTTCTCTCGCTGGTGGCTCAGATAATGTTGGTAGTCCTTGTATTTCCGCTTATGTAGCGCCATCTCACTACCTCTCATCCTTCACTAACAAAATTGACCGGACAATCTTCGGACTTATCTTTCCTTTCTTACATTTCTGTTCTATCGGATACGAGCTCCATTTAATAGCATGTTCTGTCGAAACGCAATTATATATGGCTCTTCTGGCTATGGGGGCTCCGGGGACCGGCTCATAACCATGCTTCCTGAATAAGTCCGGTTTCGGCACACCGGCTGAGACCACGTATTTAAATGCAAAACCAATCTCAACCAAATTTCTAAGAACCACTTCAAAACTGTCTTTGGTAAAAAATTGAGGGTGTACTTCAGCAAGAATTTTACAATGGTTCGTCTCTTTTAGACATTGCATAGCTCCGCGTAATGCCTCTACTTCATAACCCTCGATATCCATTTTTATAAAGTTGGGCAGCACACTTAAACTATCTATGGTTCGGGTCAAAATCTCACGTTTTTGACCCTTCAGCCCAGGCCGGTCATGTAAGGTGGATAGATTCGGTTTATCGGCCAGATAGATTGGCTGGCTGCCACTTTTATCTGACACGGCAAAATCGTAGATTTGGGTGGTGTCTTTAAAACCATTTGCTTCCAGGTTTTTTATAAGAAGCTTTCTTGACCTCGGGTCTGGCTCAATCGCTATAACTTTATCCATTGCTCCACATAAATGTAGTGTAGTATAGCCGATGTTAGCTCCGACGTCTATCCCCAGGTGACCGGATACTTCTTTTTGAAGAATCCACATAAAACACGGTTCTCTTATACCCCTGTTGGCCAACACTTTGGATATACCTCCATCATTGGGCTCCAAAAACATCTTAAAACCGTTTATTTTCTTGGTAATCATCTTATTGCTCCCGCTCATTCTCAGATTTGTTGTTACAGATGTTTTTTGTTCTTCCAGAGCTCAACTCTGCCCTTACTTTTTGTAAGTATACAATGAATGACGTATATTGTCACTTTTTGATAATCAAGTATTCCAGATTTTCGCAGATGCTTTTTCACATAGCGTAGATGCTTCTTGGCAGTTTTGTGAAGGTAAGGCCCCAGGTCGCAATAATTCTTTCTCCATGTTTCAATTTTTTCAATGTCAAAACCACTTTTAAAAAATAGCTTTTCGATGGACTTAAAGTCGCCTGAAACAAAAATCTTTCCGCCATGCAGATGAATAGGCGCTGTCAAATATAGCTTCCCATCCGGCCTGAGAACTCTACGGATTTCTTTTAACGCTTTTCGTGGTTTCTTCCAGTGCTCAATTGTTTGACTGCCAATCACATAGTCGAACGAATTATCTTCAAAAGGCATACGTGTCACACTGCAAACATGAGTGGTTAAATCGGTCTCCTTAATGTCAATCCCCGTCCACTTACAATTATTTTCTTTTGTTATTTTTTTTATGAGACCGCCCTTTTTGCTGTTCCCGCAACCGACCTCCAGCACATTTTTCTTATGGAACTTTGTATAATATAATTCACAGATAGCAGCCTGACAGTTACGAATTGGAGATTGCGGAATATAGCGTTTTCCATCCGGAGTTACATTCTTACGATTTGCTCTCTCATACTCCTTACAATAATCATATTTGCGGCAAGATATACAAATAACGTCATCGAGTTCCATTAACTACACTCCATTTACAAATAACAGATGTTCTTATTCCGTCAGAGCTTCTCTAAATACCTTTTTATACTGCTCAAAAGTCTTGTCTAAAGAAAACTGTTCCACGGCGTAGCTTCGTGCGTTTTCACCCAGTCGGAGTCTTAGCTTTTCGTTCTTCAACAATAATTCTATTGCATTGCGAATTTGTTGGGGCTCGGGTTCAACAAGGACTCCGGTTTTACCATCGAGGATAAGATTTTCTATGCCGGGCGATTTGGCACCGATGCAAGCGCACCCACAGGCCATAGCCTCTATCAGGGTCTTCGGATGTCCCTCCCACTGAGCGAGATTAACATATATCTTCGAGTTGTTGATGTGCTGCGGCAGTAAACTGTGCTCGACTCGTTCAGTTATTTTGACTTGCAGCGATTTTTCCTTTGCCAGCGATTTTAGTTTGTCCTTTAAGCGCCCGTTACCTATAAGATGGATTTTTAATTGCGTCCCGGATAATGCATCAAATAGAAGCCGGTGCCTTTTCTTCGCTACCAATCGCGCGATGCAAAGTATATCAAAATCCTTTTTTGCATTGGTATCCGGCTTAAACTGCTCTGTATCAACATAATTGGGTATAACCACAATTTTTTCTTTGGGTAAGCCGTAGTTTTCACATACCCATTGACACAACTCTTTGGTAGGGACGATGCATCGGTAAGCTTTTTCGAACGTGGTTTTTTCTTGTAAAATCCTCTTTCTGACTCGCCTGCCGGACTTTCCAAGGGTTTGAGCGGATTCGCCATAGACGTATCCACATCTTGCAATGACCTTGGCTGCCCATAACCTGCCGGCAAGAATTGCGGTGCCGCTGCTATGGGCTTGATTAGTAATGATAATGTCTGCTTTCCTGCCTTGGCGGAAGAACAAAAATGGTAATAAATGGCGATACAAAAATCCGAGCTTTTTAGGAACTAAAAAGGGCCATTGAGAATGAACTTTGGCGGCAAACCCAATATCAGGCAGCTTTCTGCTGCGGTCGTATGTGTAGAGAGAAATATTCCATCCGTCCTGCGCAAATCTTTTAAATATGGCAATTTCTCTGTGCAGAGAGCCGATGCGCTTCCATGTGCCAAGCCCGTTATTGTTCGAGGCAAAAACAGCCAGATGAAACATCTCTATCTGCCTTTTGAACGAATCTGTTTTATTTATTTTTGTTTGTTGTTTTCCCGAACTGTTGGCTATCTAATGCGAAAAAACTGATTTTAGCAAGGGTTTTTAGAGACTATAAACGGTTATCTTCCCCGGGACAGTTGTTTTTTTGCAAGGGAGCCATATCCTTGGCTCGTCTGGCTTTATACGTCCGCTTCCATCTATGCGCTATCATACTATCGAGGTCTGTCAAAACAGGACCATTTTCCGTAATCAGGATGTTTGAATGTTTTAAATCGCCGTGGCTAATGCGATATTTTCCCAGATTATCGAGCAGCTCCCTGACCTGCTGAGTTAACTTTGAACGGTTTTGTTCAGTAACATTACTGTTTCGTAGAAAATTGTAAAGGTTCTGCCCCTCAACGTATTCCGTTATAAGATAAGACTTCCATATAAGCTTTTTCTTGCGCTGCTCAATATATGCAAGAGGCCTCGGCGTAGCTATATTCAGCATCTCAAGCCGATGCGCGTGTAACCAGCAGCGACGGGCACGAGACTTCTTTATAGTATGGCGTGCCGAATGGATAATTCCCCTGTGGTTGTACCTTTTTATGACTATATCCTGACCAGCCAAATTGATACGGGAGACAAAGCAGGTGTTTCCGTTTTTTAAGATTTGCCCACTTTGCATCAGTTCGTCAATGCCTTCTGCAAGCTTGTGGAAATCGGCTTTTTCGAAGAAATCTATTGCTGCGACCCCACAGTAGTTGTGTTCTTCGATTTTTTGGTATCTTTTATTTGTGCGCAGGCATTTCTTCAGTGCTTTTTTGGTTCCATTTTTTTGGGCTGCAGCCAATTTCTTCCGAAGCACAGCTATATCCGACCGGCTAAATTTCCACGACCGTGCCTGAGCATACTCTTTGCAAACGCTTGTGATTGCATCGGTGTTCTCATCGGGCACAGTGGACGCCAATAAAGCCAATTGAGCAATGGCCTGCCTCTTGTTAATATCACCGGAAAGAAAACACATTTGTGCCGGGTCGAGGGCAAACAGTTCTTCTGCCTGCAGCAGAAAGTTGCCCAAATGCAAATCCTTCTGCAATACACCTTTGCTGTGTTGTTTGGCCAATTCCCGCCCAACTCTGCACAACAGTTCACGTTTCTTGGCCGGGTCGGTTGTGTTGTCCCAGATTTCTCTGATGGTTAACGCATTGACGATTTTTTCTGTTACCACCGCCCAGTCGTGCTGATTGGTCTTGCCGTAAAACAATGGTGCTGGAGAATTCAAGTCTTGCTCCTGCAGCAGCTTCAGCGCCCGCCATTCTCTTTTCATATGGTATTTTGCCTTGATTGGGTCTGCGAAGAGCTTAACGATAACAGGCCGTTGGTTCCAGATTGCATCGAGAACTTTTCGCTTTCTGCCCAAGCCGCGCAACAGGCCCACACAGACAACGGTTTGGGGCTGACTGTTTGAAGATGCAGGTTTAATCGTAAGTGGGAAAGGGAATTCAGCCATAAGATTATAACTGTCGTTAATAAAAATTACTGACGAAACTATTTGCCAAGCTCGTTTTCAGAAGGTTTAACGCCCACAATGCCGATGCCCAGTTGATTTGCAAGCTTTATTGTCTCGGGTTTGTCGATGATTATCGTCTTATCCGATTCTACAACGAGACATTTTGCCCGGTTATTAGCTAAGCTTCTGATAGTATCAGGTCCGACACACGGAACATCGAATCGCTCATCCTGATTTGGTTTCGAGGTCTTGATAAGTGTCCAGCCGCCGGATTTGCAGAACTGCCCTGCCCGCTCAATCATTTCCGCTGTGCCTTCTATTGCCTCGACTGCAATTATTTCTCTTTCTTTGACGGCAATCGCCTGGCCTATATCCAGTTCGCCGAGCTTTTTAACTATCTGCCAGCCAAACTTAATGTCATCTTTGACTGATGGACCCAGTTGTGTCTGTGTCATTACTCCCTCCGTTGCGAGGTGTTCTTTGCAGTACACTGTTGAATTCTCCAATATTATTCCGCTGCTGGCCAGCTCGTCGGCCACGGCACTCAAGAGCGAATTGTTCAATTTGCTTTTCCTGCGCAGCCGCCAGTAATATATTCTGAACGCCCGCCAGTCAGGCAAATACCTCATGATTCGCCAGGGTGTAAAAAGTTTCGATTTTGCGACCCGTCCGACCATAACAGTTCTGGTTACCCCATGTTTTCTTAACTTGCGTATCCAGGTGCCCGGCCGGGCAACCGCAACTTTATAAAAGACATCGACTTCGCCGGCCAGAGCGGGCTCCGCGTTATTTGCCAGGCTGACGCAGATTATTTTTAGCCGTGCCCGTTTGGCACCGGCGGCTACAATAGAAGGCAATCTGCCCTCTCCGGCAATCAAGCCAAGTACATTTTCAGTATTCATAATGGTATTTGAGACACCATAGTTTTCAAATCACAACTCGCCTCCGGCAGGGCAGAATACAAACGGTAAACAACCGGTTACCTATTGTTCGGCTGGCTTTTCAGAGTCAGCATTGTAAAATGAGACAATTTGTTCTATCTGAGTTTGAAGATTTCGAATGTTTTCCCTTATTGCAGGCAGGTATTGTATCATACTGTACGCTCGCTTACCTTGATTTGCCTCGATAGCGGGTGAACCTAACACCGCTTTGCCGTCGGGAATATTGTTAATAACACCGGCTTGGGCGGCAATGGTAACATTGTTTCCAATGTTGATATGGCCGACAATCCCAGCTTGGCCGCCGACCACGCAATGATGTCCGAGCGTAGTTGAGCCGGCAATACCTACCTGAGCTACAAGCAAACAGTGTGCACCGATTTTTGCACCGTGACCTATTGCAACCATGTCACCCAGCTTACTGCCTTGGCCTATAACGGTATCGCCGAGTGTGCCTCGTTCGATTCCGCAGCAGGTGCCGATTTCCACATCATCTTCTATCACCGTAATACCGGTCTGTGGTATTTTGTGATGTACACCTTTATGGCTGGCATAGCTGAAGCCGTCTTCACCGATTGTTGAATTTGCGTTTATAATCGCACGATTGCCTATTTCACAGCCATCGTAGATGGTGACATTTGGATAGATTATGCAGTCGTTGCCGATTTGTACACCCTCTCCGATGTGGACACTGGGATAAATTATGCAGCCGTCCCCCACTTTTGCCTCGTCGGCTATTGTCACGAAGTCGTGAATATGACAATCTGCGCCGATTTTTGCACTATCTGAAATTGAAGCTCGCGGGCTGATTCCGACTTTTTTGTGCTTGCGATGGCCGTGCAGTAAGACCATAATCTGCATAAAAGCGTAGTAAGGGTCCTCGGCTACCAAAAGAGGAACGGACGTATTGGTTGTTTCTTTGCCTACGATTACGGCACTGGCTTTGGTTGTTTGCAGATACCTTTCGTATTTGGCGTTGGCCAAAAAGCTAATATCACCCTCACCGGCACGGCCGAGCGTCGAGGCCGACCTTATTGCCACATTAGGGTCGCCGCAAACCCGCCCATCCACATATTTGGCTAATTCGCCCAAAGTTCTTGTCTGCATATAAACGCCCTCATCTTCAATATCCGGCATTGCCTATTCCCATAACCTGTCAAGTAATACTCAACAAGATATTATATCAAAACGACCAGCTTGGTCAACCCCGTTAGAAAACTTCCTCTTTCCTAACGTATCCTTATCTCGTTTGGAATTTCTAACGGGGTCAACTACTTAGCTTTCGCAAAGCCAAAACAGCCATTTTTGCAGGGGCCAAGGTGCCTTTTATTGCATTTGGGAAGCCGCCGTAAGATTGCCATAGCTCAGGCCCATTTTTGAATGTCACCCTGTTAAAACCTCCAGAAGCTTCTGTTGCAACCTCACCGAGGGTCTCTTAGTAAAAGCCGTTGTATGGTTTGCAAATACTGATACGGCCGGCCCTATGGGTTTATACACATCCGGGTCAGTGGGCCCAAAAACAGCGACTGTCTTAACCCCTAATCCCGCCGCCAAATGCGTAATCCCGCTATCATTGCCTAAAAAAGCATCCGCACAACTCAAGAGCCCCAAAACCTGCGTCAAAGACAAGTCTGTCAGGCACTTTGCCGCGCTGGTTATATTTTTAATTGCAGCATCGCTGAATCTCTCTAACTCAGCAGGGCCAAGCAGGAATACTACCTCGATATTTTTTGAACCAAGCTCTTTGGCTATAGCCAGAAAATTTTCCGAATGCCAGCATTTGTCCACACCGCCACTGCCGGGCTGAATTACCACCAGTTTCTCAAAAGAATCAAGGCCTGTTTCTTTCAGCAGTTCTCTGCTCCTGTTTACGTCCACTTCGGTGGCTTTTATTAGAACATCATCAGGCCGAGTCCGCCAGGGTTCCAAAGACAGACCACTTTGGCTGATAAATTGCTGTATATAAAAATCAGTTATATGTCCTGGGAACTTTTTGGGCAGCTTCGTGGGTAAAGTTATAACTTCTGCGCTGTGGCTGCAATTGGCGGTGAAGATGAGGTTTTGTTCAAAGTCGCTGTTCGGCTGACCCAAAAACGTAATAATCCAGGCGTAATCGGCAAAAACATTTATTAAAGGGTCGCCGTCCGCCAGGTCGAACGTTTTTGTTTCAGCAAATAGCCGATGCAAATCGACCGCGTCCATCGAACGGATGCCATCGACACAGGTCCTGCCGGGGAAAATGCCGATATATTTGGTGTGTCCAAGGATATCAACTCTGCCCAATCCAAGGTAATCTTTCATAAATTCAGCTAACGGCAGAGTCAATATACAATCGCCGATTGCACCCGGCTGCAATATTACCCCACACCGAGCTTGCTGAGCCACTTCAACTCCTTTTTCCTTCAGTAACTTTAAGATGTCATTGTTTGCCTGCATAGTCAAAAGCTAAATTTCAAAGCATCCTGAGCACTTGTTATCAATCAGTCGCCTTGTCAATCCACGCACCACCAACAACTCTATTGCCGTTTCCTTCATTGACGTAAAAAGCAGCAAGCTGGCCCGGCGTTATAGCGAGATTAGGCCCATCAAACTCAACGACAACACCATTTTCTTGTGGAAAAACCCTCGCAGCAGTGCCACTGTCGTTGTAGCGTATTTTCACAGTTGCCCTGAAAGGCGACTTCGGCTCAATGCTGAGCCAATTTGCCTCCGTCGCCCACAGCTTGCTTTGCATGACTTCTTCTTTTGGGCCGAGGGTGACCGTATTGCTTTCAGCATCGATTTTCACCACGTAGTAAGGCGTGCCCATTGCGACCTGCAGGCCGCGTCTTTGACCGATGGTAAATCTGTGCACGCCTTTATGCTCGCCCAGAACGTTGCCGCTGCTGTCGATGATTTTCCCTGCTCGGGCGAGTTCCGGGCACTGCTGTTCAAGCGTGGTAACATAGTCGTCGTTGGGTATGAAGCATATTTCCTGAGATTCCTGTCTTCGGCCAATTTCCAGATGGAACTTTGCGGCCAACTCTCGCGTCTGGTTTTTAGAATGCTCTGCCAACGGGAAAATGATATGACCCAATACATCTCTTTTAATCATTGCCAAAGCGTAAGATTGGTCTTTAGCTGTATCGGCGGCCTCATACAGACCGACGCTGTTGTTGACCCGGATAATCCTTGCGTAATGGCCTGTGGCGAGCAAATCCGCCTCGTTATTTCTCGCAAAATCCCACAACCTGCCAAATTTGATGTATCTGTTGCAAAGAACACACGGGTTAGGCGTCCGACCTTGCTTGTATTCATTGCAGAAATAATCAAGAATGCGTTCGAAGTCTTGACGAAGGTCCAGCACGTGAAGCTCTATACCCAGTTTGCCGGCAACAGCTTCGGCATCTGCCTGGACATTCTTGGCCTGGTTGTTGGTAATCATAAACACACCTGCGCACTCGAAGCCGGCCTCGAGCAGCAATGCCGCAGCGGTTGAACTATCCAGTCCGCCGCTAAGTGCAACAAAAACTTTGTTCCTTTTGCCGACCATTTTGACTTTCACGTAAGAGAATAACGTAGTCAAAAATACAAGATACGAATTAATCCTGAGGATAAATAATTATACGGTCGTGGATGATAGTTACTAAATCGTTTTTGTCGTCGCCTGTAACATCAGCGATTTTCAGCTCTCGCGGCTCAACACTGGATTTGCCGTGCCTTTCAGTGTTGCGAAAACTTTTCTGCTCGAATACCTTAAAGCGCATCGCGGGGATTGGCTTTAGCTCGCTGTCGAGTGCCAGTATTTCAATGTGATTGCGGTTGTATTCGACCATAATAATATCGGGCCGACCGTCAGAGTTAATATCTCCCGCTATCAGATTGCCATATACGCCGTCTTTTATCTTCGTCTCATAACTGAACTGCTGTTCCAAATGGTGAGGGACATTGTTACCCCTCGGCGGCGTAATAAGTGCAAACTTCTCACTGTCGAACAACAGTATGCTTTTGACGTCGTTGCCGGCAAGTGGTTCAAACAGGACCTTTAGGTGTGTGGCGTCATTCCATTTGCCGACATCTAATTCTTTCACAAACCGGTAGGTTTTATCATCGCCGGCATTGAGTATCTGGAGTTGTCCTTTCTGACCATCGAGCAGCAGGATAGCGGGTTGGTCTGCTGATTTTCCCCCGTTAATACGCCTGTTAGTCCGTAAGTCCTTGGGACTCCGCCGCAAGGCGTCCCCAAGCGGACTTACGGAGGACTCCATAGGAGAAGCGTATGTATCCATATCAAAAGCTGCGACGGCTGATATCTTGTTCTCTGTGCTTTTGGCATTATATTGGTCGATGACGCTCCAGGCCTGCCCCCTGGCAAAAACCAGACTCCTGGCAAAATTCTTCTGTGCCACCAGTAGCTCTTTGCCGGCCTGGTCGTCCACATCGGCAATCGCTATTGAACTCAGACTTGCGTCTTTAATCAGACTGGCCTGTGCTCCGGGTGAATCAATTACTTCAAAAACTCCTTTCTCTGTCTGACGTACTAATATGGGAGATTCATATTTGACAAATATCAAGGCGTCCTGCAAACCGTCCTGGTCAACGTCGAGCACTTTCAAACCATCCGGGTTGGAAGTGAGTTTCTTCAGTTCCAAAGGATGCCTGGTTTCAGTGACTTCTGAAGGATTAGCTTCCTGTTTGGCTGCCGTACCGAGGTCATAAATAACCCTCATAGTCCTGATATCGTTGACGTCCTTGGATACGTAAACGCAGTCGATATTACCATCGGAGTCGATGTCGGCAAGCTCCATTGCCACCGGCTCACCGGATAATTTGACGGGTTGGGGGAACGATAATCTTTCGTTTTCAAATTTGCTTATACCAATTATCTTTTCCTTAACGCTCAAAACGGCAAGCTCGGCTTTGTCGTCACCGTCAATGTCTGCGGCAGACAAACCGGCGGTATCGGCAAAGGCGGGAAATCGCACGGGCTCAGCTAAACCGTGCTTCGCTATTTGTTTATAGAAAACAAGTTCCGCAGCTCCCGGCTCGCTTATCGTGATGTCCACCAAACCGTCACCATCAAAATCGCCGACCACCAAATCCCGCTTTGTATTTTCTTTACCCGAAACGAGAGGATAAAACAGGATAGGCCAATCGCCCCCACGTCCTCTTGTCGAAGACAAGAGCGGGGGCTTTTCAGCGGCAAATTTATAACAGATTAATCGCTTACTTACAGCGTCAACCGTCAGCATTTCGTCACCAGCTGCGGCGTCTATGTTTGCAAACTTCAGCGTCCACGGCTTTTCGATAAAATATTGTACCTGCGGCCCCAGTTGTCCTGTTTCGAGACCGAACCTGACGTGAACCCGCTTTTCGGGGTCATTTGTTATAAGAATAAGGTCGTTTATATTGTCCCCGTTCAAATCGGTCACTTCGATGCCGAGCAGACGTGAGGTAGTGGGGTATTTAACCGGTTCTGCCAATGAGCCGTCCTCTTTTTGCAAAATAACATAAACAGCGTCGCGTGCAGCCAGAGCAAGGTCGTCGGCGCCATCGTTATTCAAGTCGGCACATACGAGCGCCGTAGAGGTTACGAGTCCCTCGTCAATTTTAATTTTCCTTCTTGTTCGCCAGCTCAGTGTCTTTGCCCCCCCTTCTTGCTTTCGCAAGAAAGCAGGGGGGGCTGTTTTGGCTTCGCCGACCTTTTGCAATATTACATAGAGACCTTTTGGCTCACCGTAAAAGGCCAGGTCTGTCATCCCGTCGGAATTCAAATCTCCACAAACGAAACTGAAGACTCTTTGTGAGACAGCCACAGCCTGTTTCTCAAAACGAGTAGGGGGGCTGAGTAGGTTTACATCTACGTCCTCGGGGTCAACGGCTACCGCTGTTTCGGCCGGACCGACAGCTTTTTTTTGAATCAAGACTTCTATCTTGGCTTTTCTGTTGTTCACAACTGCAATATCATTTCGGCCGTCGCCATTAAGATCGGCAATCCTCAGGCATTTTATACCCAAGTCCTGCTTGATTATTTCTATTTCGTCAAATCCGTAGTATGCTGAGATATTATTAGGGTCCACATTTGAGTCGGTCTGTTCAGCATTCACATTTGGTTCTGGTATTGCGACCTCTTCGCAGACCAGGGGCCTGTTGCGAAAAATCGAGATTACAAGGACAGTTGCGATTATCGTTTTAATTAGCTGCACAACAATATCCTCCAGGAAAAAATTGCCAGTTTATTCGGATAACCAGTATACACTGTTGTCGCAGCGACATCAACGATTTTGTCGGATATGAGCAGGGCTTTGTTAATCTCGGCGCGTAATTCATCGGCTGAGGCTTTTTGGCGTCTGAGGCTTTGTATGCGCGGATTTTACAAACTTTTTACAAAGCTGAGGGGGTTTATGGGTTATACTAATCGCCCAGGGAGCTTAAATCTAAGCAAGATGAAGGAGAGATAAAGTGATAGGGTTCCAGAAAAGACTCGTTTGTTGTCTGGCGATGGCAGTAGTCTCTGCCATATTTACGGGGTGTGGCAATTCATCTCAGACTGTGTCTCAGGCGACAGATGGACCTGATGGTAAGTATAGTGATGCCGAATTGGCCTCATCTGAATCTGCTCGTATGGTGAGCCCGACCTATGAACTGGCAGAACTGATAAAAAGATTTGAAAAGGACTATATGACCGGCGAGCAAAAAGCCAGTTTGGCGGCTGCAAAGACAGAGTGGTTGAGTCTCAAGGAAAGTGGTCATACGCGCTGGGGCTCAGAGAATTGGATGAAGGACCCAGACTGCTACAAGAGCCTGAACACATCCGAACTGGTTGAGGAGTGTTTTTCCCGAGCCATCTTCGCCAGCGAAATGGCCATTTATAATGAACCTTTTTTCGGATTGGAAAGTTTAAGAATCTTCCACAACGGATTCGCAGAATTGTTCAGGCGAGAAGACTTGTGGAAAGGGATTCTACATCTTTACGAACATCTGTCCTCAAAACTTACGCGTGAGGCCGACCTTACGCAAATTGTCACGGTCTCAGGACATTTTGACGAGCTGCGCAAGTTGTACATTCTTTCGCCACTCAAGGAGCAAGTAAAAGGCAGAGAGAGGATATTTTTGGCGGCGAACTTGCGTGTCCTCAAGAGATTCCAGTGGTACCTTGGAAACTATGACCCGGAGAGGCTCGGTACCGGTGGTTCTCCGGGGTTTTTTCGAGAGCCTTGCAGTGTTGCGCGGGTGGCATTGATGCTTGCAAAACAGGTAGATCCCCGAAGATACCTTCAAATCGAACCCGCAATTACGAGGGTACGATGGACAGAGGAGCAGAACCCTGCAGATCTAAGGAGCTTTATTAATCTTGTTGTTACAAGTCTTAACGGCTTTGTTTCTGAGGAGGACATCAAGAATCTTCACTATCACGCAAAAGGGTTTAAGCCGAGCAGTTAGAGATTCAACTGCTGGGGCTATTGTTATTGCAGTTTAGCTTCAATAGCGTCAAGCAGTTTCTTGTCGATGTCGGCGCCCAGTTCTTCGGCGAGTTTTATGTACTCCCAGGCCGACTCGTAGTTTTTTAACATATAAAACCCATAGGCGAGTCCATTGTGGGCGTCGGCGTTTTCAGGGTCAATCTCGACCGCTTTTGCGTACTCGGCCACCGCTTTTTCGTAATCGCCCTTGTTTGAATATGCAGCACCGAGATTGTAACAAATCGTACCCTCATTGGGCTTTATGCGAGCGGCCTTTTTGTACTGCGTTATGGCTGCATCGTAATTCTCTTTTGTAAAATACGCATTGCCGAGATTCGTCAAAGCCGCCAGCATATCAGGCTCGATGGCCAAAGTTCTTTTGTATGCCTGAATTTCCTCATCAATTCGTCCCAATTTGTTATAGCAGACAGCCAGACCGTAATATGCCTCGGCGGAATTCCGTTTTATCTTCAGAGCTTTTTTATATTGAAGTATTGCTTTTTCGTAGTCGCCCCTCTGACTGTAAACGTCGCCGAGTTGGGTGTACAAACTGCCGTCTTTCGGCTTCAGGATAATCGCCTGCCTCAATTGCACTATGGCCTGGCCAAACATTTCCTGTTTGCAATAAGTTGTAGCCAGACCTTTGTAAGCTTCAATGCAATTTGGGTCCAGCTCGAGCGATACCAGATATTCAGAAACTGCGTTGTTCAGCCAACCTCGCTTGGCGTACCCATTGCCGAGGTTAAAATGGGCCTTGGCCTCACTTGGGTTGATTTCCAGGGCCTTCTGATATTCGTATATTGCATCCTCCACCCAGCCCTTTTTCAGGTAAACATTGCCTAAATTCATATGTGACTCGCCCAGGGATGGATTTATCTGGACCGCTGTTTCAAGCGCAGCCAAAGCGGCTTCGACATCGTCGATATCGTTGTAACTATTGCCCAGATTATTGAAGAAACAACCTAACGTCTCCAGCTTATTGAGGTTCACCATATAAATACTATCTTGAGCGGTTTCAGGCACCTTGAATTTATTTATATAGTGTTCATCGGGAGCGCTTCCGCCTTTGCTTGTTGTTTCAATATTGAATCTGACCCGACCATCATCATATCTGACAAAGAAATGCCCCGGCACGACCACTCCATATAAGGGCAGACCAAGCCGTTCAGCGAGAGAAAGGTAAACAATTGAGAGACCCAGACAATGCCCCCCTTTTTCATCCAGCACAGAGTGCAGAAACAAATAACTGGGATTAGTTGCCTTCTTAACCGGTGTGAACCCCAGTTCGTCAAATAAATACTCGTTTATTACCGCAATTGCTCTGTAATTTGGCCCCACTCTCTTGGCCCTGAGCCTGTCACGGATTTCAAAAGCCATATCATCCAACTTTTGCAGGTATCTTCGCCCGTACACATTCTTGTTCCACTGCTCCGAGATAATCAAAGTAGCGGTGGCCAAATCGATTTGCTCCGGGTGTAATCGCAGAGCTTCTTCGATTGACCTTACGTACAGACCTGGTTTGTCCGCGTTGGCCAGGGGCTCGTATTGGGCAAACGCTGCTGTCTGTGCGAAGAACAGAATGCAAACGGTTGTCAGTAAGGTCTTTTTCATAAAGAACGCAAAAATCAAAGATTAAAAATCAAAACTTGTCTGACGACAGTCAAGATTGTGGAATCCAGCACCAAAATAAGCATCTTTTACTGGATAGTTTTCATTGCTGAACAAACTCTGCGACAGTTCTATTTTGGTGCTGGATGACCTCCTTAATTTTACATTTTGATATTTGATTTTTAATATCCATGTATATACGCCGGCGGCTGCAGCAATGCTACTCAATTGTTGGTCCTATCTCGACCGGCACCCCGACAGCCCGGCGCTTAAACAAATCTATCTGCATCCACCTGTTAGTCTTAAATCTCCAGCGATTTGCCAGCCCTACCGTGATAATACTAAGCGTAGCAACGCTCCAGGGTCCCACGGCCCCAAGAGATGGGAAAAGCTTCACTGTAAGCAGACCGCCCAGTCCTAATATTACTATTGCTCCCAGTGCTGATACAACTGCCAGCCACACCGTATCTCCTGCTCCGCGCAAAGCGCCGCTGTAAATAAGCGTTGCCGCGTCGAAGACCTGAAATATAGCAGCAAGAATCAAGATATTAACTCCAATATCAATTACCTTATCGTCAGAAGACCATAGATGCATTATACCATTTCTGAAGACAAAAAAGCAAAGCCCGGCGAGCCCCATATAAACCAGGGCTATTTTCAGGCAAAGGCTGGTTTGTTTAATCGCCAGACTTTTCCTGTTACTTCCAATTGCCTTGCCTACCGCCGCGGTCAACGCAGTTCCTATTCCGACAACCGGCATTACCGATACGTTTACACACGAAAGGACGGCACTTGTCGCAGCCAGTGCTTCTGTGCCGAATTTGCTGACCAGACCGAACAGAATCACACCCCAGACCGCCACATTCACCATCAGTCCGAGTCCTGAAGGCAGTCCGACTTTCAGCAGGTCGGCCATCTTTGTCAAATCAACATTCATTGTTCGTCTGCACTTAAAAGTAACGTTTATATCGCCGGTCAAAAACACAGCCATTCTTATTCCGGCCGCAACGACTATTCCGATAAATGTCCCCCAGCCCGCACCTGCGATTCCCATCTTTGGAAAACCGAGTTCGCCGAAAATCAATACGTAATTGGCAGCGACGTTGACCACCTGTCCGCACAGGGCGGCATACATCGTAATAATCGGGCGATGAATACCCATAAAAAATTGGCTGCTCGACCAGATAAACACCGCGAGCAGTTGAGCATAAAGCATAATTCGAAGATATGTCACTTCCATATCAGCAACTGCCGGCTCGTGCCCCATCATTTTGAATATTGCCGGCGCCGCCGGCCACATAATTGCTAAAGTAATGAAAGCGTATATCAGACCCATATATATTGCCTGCCAGCAATAGTTTGAGCAGTCTTTTTTCTCGCCTCTGCCCAGACTTTGGCTGACGAATGTGTTAACGCTTATCATCGCACCTACTGCGAAGCTGGCAGGGATGAAACTCATAAACCCAGCCGGCAAAATCGCCGCCAATGCCTCCGTTCCCAGACGCGAAACCATAAATCTGTCCACGAATTGCATAACGGTAAAAGATATGTTCGTCACTATCATCGGCGCGGCTAACTTCAGCATATGTTTTAGTGAAGTCTCGTCTGCTGACAGGCTTTGTGAGAGCAAGTATGATTTATCCGCCATCACCCCTAATCCTGTTTATTCAAATTCAGTTTTTTCAACAGTGTCTCAGCCGATATGCCCGGAACCCGCACCTGTTTTATAGGACTTGTTTGGCCGGAGATTATGCTGACGGTGTTCTTTTTTACGCCGAGTCGTTTCGCCAGAAATTCAGTAAGGCACTTGTTAGCTTTGCCCTTTTGTGGTGCTGCTGCTATTTTAAATTTAATCATCCCGTCAAGTAGGCCCGCTATTGTTGTCCTGCTGCTGCCGGGCACAATCTTTGCAGCAAAAACTACTCCTCCATCAACTTCTTGAATTGATTGATTACTCAATATTCTCTCTGAGGTTGGCGCCAATCGCCATTTGCACATATTTTTCAATCTGCTCGGCGAGTTCACCCAGCGATGCAAGCTGGAAGTCCTCGTAGTGGCCGCCAACCAATTCGCCGTCCAGTGCTTTCTTGAATATTCGAACCCTGATAACAGCCGGCTGAGCGTCAGCTTTGCTGAAATCGCTGTCCTTATGCTCGGTCAACTCGACACGCCAATCTTCGCTTACAAAAACGAGACACTTGCCGGTAAAAATCGCCGTTGGAAAATAGTCACGTAATAGCTTAAGCGTTTCCATCTTTATCCGTAAAATTTCTCTATCTATCGGAATCTACTAAATGCACTTGTTTTGCTCTTTATATTACCAAAGATGAAACCAAATGCACGACTTTATTTTGCGAGGCTGCCTGTAACTCTCTCAAGCGTGTCCGAATGTGCAATTTCCTTTCCGTCTGCAAACACTCGCAGGCCTTTGCCTTTGCCGTATTTGTCGCCGGTTTTGTCCCACAGGATTGTAATGATTCGATTGTGATAAAGGACATTATCAAGGCAGAACCAATCCCACGCACCAGTTGGTACTAAAGGGTGGACCTCAACTATATCATCGTCTCGGGGCACGAGTCCAGCAAGGCCGGTAATGACCAAATCGCAAAAGGCAGAGTGGTTGTAATATCTGCTTCTGTCCGAATCCTTAGTAAGCCATTGTCCGGTCACCTCGTCGAGGTACTCGCCGATATAGGGCTTGCCTTTTCTGCGATGCGACCTGGCATAGGTCATAAGAGCGTTGAAGTAATCCTGTTTGCTCACATAGTTCTGCTCATAGTTACGAAGAACGTTAGCCAGGCCAACGAGGCTCTGAGTAGTGGCGTAAGGCCAGACGGCGCCGTCCCATTCGCAGGTGCCGACCCCGTGACTTCTAAAATCGGGATGTCTGCGTTCGGCTGTCATCAGACCCATTGGCGATAAAAATCCTTTAGGGTCGAGTATCTGCTGCCACGCTTTTTCGCGGCCGCTGTCCGGCAGATTGAAATACCAGGGAATTAGCCCAATCTCTTCGCGAACGGCGGCGAGCTTACCATCTTCGTGACGCACCTTGAAAAACTTGGCGTTGTCATCCCAAAGCAAATCCTGAACGAGGGACTTTAATTTAGCCGCTTTGTCGGAGTATTCCCTGGCTATGCCGGTCTTGCCCGCCAATCGGGCAATTTTTGAGATGGCCTTGGCGTTTGCGTACATATAGCTGTTCAGTGGCGGCCGGGCGTTCTTGTGCTTCCGTGAGCCGCTGATGGATTCCTCCATTCCATCCCAGACGTCATACTGCCAGAGAAGACCATTATCGAGAAGTTTCTCCTTCTCCCACTTTTTGTAATCGCGAACAAAATCGTCAAGCAAATCCACGACAAAATCCCTGTCCCGGTTGACGAGATACCGGTTGTAAAGCGCATCCGTAACCCAGTTGCTGTATTGGTGGAAATGTGGTTGTGGGCTTGGCCCCAAGGGCCCGCCTTTGTTTCCGTGGTACCAGAACAGCGAGTACTCATCCATATATCGCTGGTCGTGCAGCCAACGGCCTTCGTAGATGTGATGTCCGAGCGCGCAGCTAATCGTATTGTGCACGCCTGCGTGGCCGACCGGGGCGAGAAACTCGGTCAGCACAAAGCCGTCAGGGGTCTTCTTTATATGTTTGCGATAAGTCCACCAGCGATAGTAGTAAATCTGCTCGAAGCTTTTGTCCGGGCATTCGAATAATGGAATATTTTTCTTCATCCACGCCCACGATTCGGCGTTGGAGATGTAATTAACGATATTTTCCTTTTCCATATTATTAAAGAAGTCAACATGGTGCTTGAAGGATTCGGCCTTGTCGATAGACACCGTTCTAACATTGGTGAGGACGGGAGGGTTCGTGTTGGGATGGCCGTGTTCGTTGAGCAAGGCCAAAACTGCAACTACGAGCAACAGGTTTTTCTTCTCCATATTTTCTTGTACCTTAAACAGTCTTTTCCGGTTGCTGATTCTTACTAAAGGTGCCAGGGACTGCGCATAGAGCGTGAGAGCATCCGGTTGGCTTGTTCATCGTTGATGAATCGCTCGGTGTCGGGGTCCCATCGCAGCTTCCTGCCGAGCATCATCGAAATGTTTCCGATGTGGGTGATGGTAAAGGTGCGATGGCCGCTCTCCGCCGGATAGTAGCAGGGCTTACGCGATTTGACACAATCGAGAAAATTGCGCTGCTCACCACCACGACAGGTATAAAGATGAATTTCGTTGGGCCCGATTGTCGAGTCCAGTATAGACCCGGGTTCTGCCTGTAGCGGTGCCGACCAGCCGTGATTGCCGACCCATCCCTCGGTTCCCTCGAATCGGATGCTGGGTGCGCCGGATGAAATGACCAGCTTGACGCCGTTGGCATATTCGTACTCGATGTGATATTTTGTTGCCGTATTGTAAAGTCCTTTCTTGCCGAACTCGCCTTTTCCTTCGACTGTGACAGGGCCGGTGTGGTCGGTTTCATTTGCCCATTGTGCGATGTTGACAAGGTGAGCGCCCCAATCGGTCAACTGCCCGCCTGAATAATCAAGAATCCAGCGCCAGTCGTAATGGAGCCGGTCTTTGGTATATGGCGCCCAGGGTGCCGGGCCCAGCCACATTTCGTAATCTAACTGCTCGGGCACGAGCATAGGCGTGGGGTCGCCGGGTCTGCGCGGGCCGCTGCGCAGTCCCACCCGGATGGTGTGCAGCTTACCAATCCGGCCGTTGCGAACCAGCTCACACATACGATGGTACACATATATCGAGCGGTTTTCTGAAGCCGTCTGGTAAACGGTATTGTAACGCTTTATTGTGTCACTGACGACCCGGCCTTCGCGAACGGTCAGCGTCGGCTTTTCGCAAAATACATCTTTACCTGCCCCGGCGGCCATTACCGAGAGCAGAGCGTGCCAGTGGTCCGGCGTGGAAATAACCACCGCATCGATGTCGCTTCGTGCTATCACTTGCCGGAAGTCTTTATATACGGTGCATCCTTTATATGTTCCGCTTGCTTTATTGTTGGCATAGTGTTTATTCACCATTTTTTCAGCTCTTTCAAGATGGTCGGAATCCACGTCACAGACAGCGATAACCTGTGCATCCGAATTACCCAGGAAGTTCATTAGATTTACTCCGGTGCCGTGACTGCCGACGCCAATAAAGCCGAGGGTGATGCGTTCGCTGGCTGGTGGGCGACCGCCGCTGCCCAACGCCGTAGAGGCAATGACATACGGCGCAGCTAAGACGCCGGCGCCGGTAGTTACAGCGCTCTTTAAGAAACTTCGTCTTGAGAGTATGTTTTTGCTCATTAGCCACTCCATCCTTATGCTTCGTTTTAGCAGTCAGCGTTGGTTCTGGTAATGCCGTTTTTTTGTATCGTTTACCTTTGGGTTTCAGAATGAGAGCAGGCACTGCCAGATATACATATAGCCCAGTGCGTCGATGTCTTCCCACACTTTCTGGATGAGTTTTTCATCTCCTGAAATTTTGGGTAGTTCCTTTTTCTTTTGCTCCCAGGGTATGCAAACACCCGGCTTCGGTTTCGGCTCTTTTTGTTCAGACATTCGAATAACTCCTCTTTCAATCAGTACACGCCATATTCACGCGTAAAGTCGGTCATAGCCTTGATGTTTTCTACCTTGGCGTCGTTCTGGACGATAGCGCTGGCGTCCATAATGTAGCCGCCGTCACGGGCCACGCCGTCAATTACTTTCTTGCAATAGTCGCGCACCTCATCCGCTGTGCCGTAGGCTAACAGGAAATTTGGTATCCCGCCGCTGATGCAGAACTTGTGCCCGATTGCCTTGTGCACCTCAAAGATGTCACCTTTATCGACGTGATAAACTATTGCCTGGTCCGGCAGCTCGGCGAACGATTCCAAATGGGCATTCCAATCGCCCTCGGCATAGAACAGGACCTGATGACCGTGAGCGCAGATTTCCTCGATGATGGGCTTGAGTGTCGGCCAGTAAAACTTTTCGAAGTGTGCCTGCGAAACAAAGGGCACGCATCCACGATGCATCCAAATCGTGATAGGTACGTTCTTATCGGGGTCTGCTCCGGAAAGGGCCGCCTGTGTCAGGTGCGGCATAAGTGCTTCGCAGGCGGCGAGAACCTTGGCCGGCCGCTCGAAGAGGTCGATGACCAGACCAATATAGCCGCGCAATTTGTCGGCGAGAATATCGAACGGTGCCTTGAGGATTCCTGAAATCGCCGAGACCGTACCGGACTCAGAACGCAGCGACTCATTCTGTTTTTCAAACGCGTTGAAGTATGTCAGCATTGCCATTCCGCCCTTTAGGAAGGACAGGTTATTGCGATACGATGTCGGCTCATCGATAGGACTGACGTCGGCTGAAATACGCGGCAGCCAGACGTTAAACAAATAACCTGTCGGGTCCTCGATTAGCTGGTCGTATTCGTCCGGCTTCATAAAGGCCTTTTCTT
>CAZQYB010000008.1:0-26160 GCA_964597535.1 uncultured Pirellulales bacterium
CAAAAATAATGGACATATCCTCAATCTTCCTCCAGGGCTTGGCCGGCCTTGTGGTCCGTATCGTCAAGACGTTCCTTGCGTACTCGTTTTTGTCCTTACGTTGCTGAACGGATATTCTGTCAGATTCACCAGTAGGTGTATAGTGCTGCCCGGTGATTTCGTAAACGTGTTTAAAATCGGCAAAAAAAGCCAATCGCCGAGTCATATCCCAGTCAATCAGGATTTTAAGATTCTCGTTATAAAGGCCGGTTTTTTGCAGCATGTCTCTGCGATGCATCAAAGACGGGTGCAGGACGTGATTAAAGTAGAGCATAAAAAACCGGTCGAAGTCGCGACTAACTTCAACAACTTTGCTTAAAACCTGTCGGCTGCCGTCCGGCATAACCTTACAATACACCTTGTACAAGTCGCTGTACGCAACCAGGCAGTCGGTTTCATTTTCCAGGGCATTAACCAGTGTTTCGATGTGGTCGGGATAGAACAAATCGTCGTCGTCAAGATAGGCGATGTATTCACCCTCGGCTCTGATTAGCGCTTCGTTTAGCGAAGAGGCCTTGCCGCGGTTTTCCTTTCTGTTGATAAATACTATCCGCGAGTCATTGAACGAATTAATTATATCGCTTACATCTTCACCACCATCGTTGATTACAATAATCTGGAGATTTCTGTAACTCTGGCGCAATGCGCTGGCCAGTGCCTCAGACAAATACATGGGCCGATTAAAAGTCGGGATGAGCACGCTAACCACCGGCCCAATCTTTTTTTTGTTGTTTTCCGCCATTCCAGGGCTGTTTACCATTTCTTGCTAACCAAAAATTACCCAATCACATTGTTATCTAACAGCGTGGCGGTGGATTTCAGGGACGATTCCGGGTCCGTCGCAGCGTAGCGGTGTTGCGAATCCAGTTCAGCTTCAAGTGCTATAAGAATATCGTTAATCTTGTTCAATTGACTCTTCAGCGGGTAATTTCCCTCAACGAATCTGCGATACACCTCAGGTTCGTATTTATCGGAAAGAATCTGCTCACAGAATTCCTCAGCGATGTTAAACAGAAACTCCGTTGGAAATATCTGCTTTGCTCCCGGAAAATTATGGATAATCGGCTTCAGTCCACAGGCCATACCTTCTAACAATCCCATCCCCTGACTTTCAATGATGCTGGTTGAGACGATGTAATGTTTATCCTCGAGCCAGGAGTTTACGTCTGCCTGCCAACCGTCAAAGAACACCACATCGCCAAGGTCAAGCGCGTTAATCATATGCTTTAGATACTGTTCAAGAGCCGAATCCTGAAATATACCGCCGAGGAAAAGGTGATATTCGGGGTCGATGTAGTGCAGCTTTTGCATACACTGCAGTATGAAGGCGGGATTCTTCACCATCCTCAGGTTAGCCAGGAAAGCAATGTTCTTACCCCGCGGACGATTGACAAATGCAAATTTTTCAAGATTTACGCCGTTGGGGATAGCCGCCATCGACGTTTGAGTTTCAATATCCGGTACTCTGCTGATAAGGGCATCTTTGGTGAAGCTGTTGCCAACAGTGATAAGCAGGTCGATATTGGCCCAGTTAACTTGCTGGGGCCGTTGCCCGTAGGCCTCATAACGGTGGAGTCTAATAATGTTTTTGCAGACTTTAGGTAATTGCGACCCGGCTACCGCAAGGTTGGTGCACCACTCAAACCAGGAAATGTCACTCCACCTCATCAATTCCGACATCTGGTTAATATCGCCACCTTCAAAGAACCGTACCGGGTAACGGCGCTTGGCAAACTCGGCAATTTCGTTGAGAAATGTCATACCATCGCCGCCACAGAAGAAAGCTATCTTGGCTCTTTTGTTGCGTATCACTTCAACCATCGGATTGAGAATTTCCTGGTCCGGCGAGATTTGCAGTGAGCGAAGTAGCATTTCGATAGCATCGGCCTTGTTATTCTGGTTGAGAGATGCGTTTGCGCTTCTGTTAAGTATGTCCGGATTCAAGATTCCCATCTGCTCCATATCGTCAAAGAGCTTCATTGCTTCGTGTGGTCTGCCGACAGCAAGATATGCTTCGACCAAATTCCACACTATCTCAGCAGAGTCGTCCTTGAGCTTTCTTGCTCTGACAAAATGCTCGATGGCTTCATCCGAGCGACCTAAGCAATGCAGAATTGCCCCAATATCATTCAGGGCTTGTGCGTCTTCGGGCGCTGTGCGAAGATGTTCCTGAATATACCCAAGCGATTCCTGATACTGGCCGGCTTCGGCTAATTCCAAACCTCTCTGGTAAAAATTCGAATTTATCTCCATTGTTTTACTCCCTGTTTACTTCACAGTCCCGCTTCAGCGGATTCCCTTTACAAACCTACCACCAAACATCTGGGTAGGCATAGGGCAGCTATTGTGTGTGCAAATTCTATGCCGTTAACCGAAACAAGCCCTAATTCGTCAGGATTCGCGCTTTTACGGAACTAATCGTAAACCTTGTATAAATGTCGAACATATATCCTGTTCAAACAGTTATCTTTCAACGTTTTACCTTTGGCGTTAGTGGCTATTCGATGAAATCCAGCAGCGACATAGACATAATTTTCCCAGCTATTGATAACGACATTTGGTACAGGACACCACGGCGAGAGATGTCTATAGCAATCTGTGCAATGTCGGCTTCCTGCAAACGTGTTATCTCATCGTCGGCGTTATACTTTATATTCTCAATGCTATCTTTAAGGTCCTCCAAAAAACCGATTTTTGACCCTATGGAAACAGAGTTTTGTATCAGAAGATTATTTATCTCATCCAGCGAATCCAGGGAGTGGTCTCGCAGTTCTTCCAATTGTGCATCAGGCAGCCCTCTCTCATTCTTCAATAGGTCCCGAATAGTAATAAGTGTGCTAAATATATCATAAGTTCCAGGTACACTTACCAGTTCGACCCCGGTGCTGTTTATTCCGGTGGTATCAACATACAAAACCTCGCCCGTTTCCGAGTTGGTTACCATTGTGTTAGCGTCACCCGGCGGAACAGCCACGTCCACATAGCTACTCCCATCATCAATCGACAACCTGTACGTACCAGCAACGGGCTCGGTTATCTCAAGCCAGACATACCCGTTAACACTCGATGTACCCGTTCCGGCTTCGGCTCCGGTATCACCAAGAAAGACCGGCTCATCGCGGCTGCTCAAATGAAAAAGATTATCACCCACGTAAAAGGCACTGGCTTGTACTCCGGGGGTCACCTGAACGTTTCGGTCATCAAAGCTGCCCTGGTAAGTTACACTGGTAATTTCTCCATCAGTTCGTTCCACAGCATACGGCGCCGAAGCCGTGTCGCCTCCACCAAAAAGGTATTGACCCGTATGTTTGGTATTGGCCAGCGAGACCAACTGCTCTAAAATATCGTTGATTCCTTCCGCAGTCCTTTTTCTTCCTTCTTCATCGTAGGTGCCGCTGAGAATTTGACTTAAACGCGTTTTCACTTCGGCAAAAGTCGGTATCATATTCTCAATCACGGTAGAGGAAATTCCCAGCGTGCTAACGACTTCCGAGAGGTTGTCCATATAATTTCCCAGGGACCTCGCCTGAGAGTCGAGTCCCAAAACCCGGTACCCGGCGGATGGGTCATCGGAGGGCCGATTTATCCGCGAGCCGGTCGATGCCTGTTCCTGCAGGCGAGCCAGCGCCTCACTGTGCAAATGCAAAGCAAAGCTAACATTGTTATAAATATTACTCAGTGTTCCACTCATCAAGAGCCCCTATAATAAATTCAGCGTTTTACACTATTTCCATAATGGTTGATAACGAGGATTGGACTGTGCTCAAATATTTAGCCATTGCCTGAAACATTTGTCCGAAGACCAATAGTTTGGCAGCTTCATCGTTGATGTTGACACCGCTAATGTCACTTTGCTGGTTGGCAAGGTTTTGGACCATAATCTCGGCATTGTCCTCCTGCATTTGCTTAATGGAGAGTTGTTGACCGATATCGGTAACCAGCCGATGATAAAACTCTCCGGGTGTCATAGCGCCCAGACTGCTTAAGGTTTGGTCTCTCAAGCCCGCCATCCGCAGGGCATTGGTGTTGTCGGTCATTTCCGCGCCCAAGGCCGTTGCTATCCGCCCGGGCGCAGCGGCAATATCCGAACAAACTGCCATATCCATGGCGCTGCTGCCGGAAAAAAAGGTGTTGACCCCAACTGCTGCAAGTACTCCCGAAGTATCGGTATCAGCCCACCCTTTGATCTGAAAATTGTCCCCAACATTCAGGTCCCCCGCCATTTGGCCACTGGCTATACTTAAAGAAATGTACAGCCCGTCACCTAAATCCAATTTATCGCTGGCTGCATAGCCAAGACCCACATTGAGTTCTTTTATCAACGTTCCATCTTTACTAATTTCCAATTTCAATCCATCGGTCACCCCTATCTGGCCACTAACACCCGCAACAGCACAGGTAAACGTCGAATTTGTTGTGCCTGTATATATGCCGGAGACGGCTATATCAGGGGGGGGTGTGCCTGTTAGAGTTTTTGGGGTAGGCTCAGGCTCCGGCAAAACGGCAGGCAGGAAATCAAATTCATAATTTGTCTCGGCTTGAATATGCAGCTTCGAAGAAGCCACAGAAGCAGTTAAGCCGGTAATGGCTGTAATATCCGTGGCTATGCTGGTCAACGAATCTGTAGATGCATCAATATCAATTGCGTGGCGTGTTATTTCTCCGGTGCTCGTATTGGTAACTCTTATATACATTGTGCCGTCGGTTACAGGTGGGTCGAAGTCAGCTAAATCTTCGCTTATCATTAACCAGCCGGTCAGTTCGGTAAACGAGCCCTCCGAACCTACTCCCTGAAAATGGTATTGATTTATCTGTTGTATTATTGCATTTGCTAAATCGTCCAAATGGTCATGAATATCGGGAATAAGTTCGTTTCTCAAAGAAAATAATCCGCCAAGCTGGCCGCCTTGCGCATCCGTGTTATAATTAGATGCGCCGGCGACGGTAATAGCCAGGCAATTGTTCTCATTTAAACCCACCTCCAATTCAGTAACAGAGGAACCTGACACTACAGGTATTCCCCCTATGCTGACATCAACAACTCCGTATTCGCGGGCCTGGGTTTCTACACCAATTAGTTCAGACAGTTCTTTTATACACTGGTCCCTTTGGTCACACAAATTGTTGGCCTGTCCTCCACTTACTTCCACATTTTCTATTTTGTCATTAAGTACGGCGATCTGGTTTGTCAGCGCGTTAATCTGCCCGATGCTATTTTCTGCTTCCAATGTAATCCGGGTTTCCATCCTGGTTAGGAATTCACTTAATGTTCTAAATTGTCCGGCCATTGTCTCGGCATCTGTTACAACCTGCCTTTGCCAAATCGGTTCTGTGGGATGAGCACTGAGCTCTTGTAACGAGTTGAAAAATCCGTCTATCGCTGCGCTCAAACTGCTGTTGCCCGTAAGCTCTCCGAAAGCGGTTTCGACGGTACGCAGAGACTCAAGCTCCCGCGAAGTCTGTGCCAATGACGATTGCTGGCAGAGAATCTCCTGCTCCAAAAAATTGTTAATCTCTCGAGTAACGTTGGCGAATTCTACACCACCCCCAAGCAAAATCGAACCTATCTGCCTCGCGTATGCAGGATTCAGATTTATTCTCTGACGGTGGTAGCCGGGAGTAGCCGCATTGGCGACATTATTGCCGATTATGTCAATGGCCTTCTGTGCTGCATTAAGGCCGCTAACCCCTATGGAGAAACTGTCCATTTGCTAACTCCGTTCAGAACACGGTTTTTCAAAACTGTAAATTCACAAAAGCCTCTGTCACCCCTTGTTTAGTAGAGCCCCTGGAATTGTAGTAAACTATTTCCATCTCCCCGAGGTCAAAGACGCTCTGCAAAAGTTGGCGGTTAAATCTGGCACAATTCGACAGGAGCATTGCCGTACTTAAATGTTCTTTCTTAAGCTCCTTAGTCAATGCTCTTAACTTTAGCTTCTTTGTGGTTACTTGAGCTTTTTTTTCTTCCGGCAGAACAGTCTCCAATCTGGATAGAGTCATTTGCTTGAGGTTACAGTCCAGGGCATCTGCCAATTCTTTTCGTATAGACTCCCGTTTCAATTCGTGGCTTCTGTAACTATCTGATTCGGTCTGGATGCTCTCGAGCAGTTTACCCAAATCGGTCTCGTTGTGCTTGATAAGTAAACTGCGCAGTTCGTTCAACCGTAACAAACTCTCCTGTATATGTTGAATATCTTTGTCGAGAACAACCAGCAACTCGCCGATTTTATCTTCTATTTCAACCGTCACTGCTTTCATACATTTTTATCCAAATGTTTCTGTCGTTGTTTTTGCCTGGCCTAAATCGGTTAAAAATTGGTATATGTCCTTCCACAGTCCAAGGCCGTTATTGTTTGCAATATGCTGGGACAGGTATAAAGAGAAAATTCCTTGAATTTGTTTGGAAGCCCCATCCTTTTCAAAACCCCATTCCCCAATAGTATTTTCCATTTCATCCAGCAATTTATTGATGAAAACCGACTCGAAATCTTTGGCTACCTGCTTTTTTTTCTCATCTGAAATGCCGTCGATTTTAGTGAGATTCTCCAGCGGTACCGGTGGTGAGACTGCTTTGGTTAATATCAGTTTTGCGCTATCCATCAGATTACTCCTACATTATTTCCAGTTTGGCTTGAAGGGCACCGGCCTTTTTCAAGGCGTTAAATATCGCTATCAGGTCTCTCGGTGTTGCTCCTATGGCATTGAGGGCCTTGGCCAAATCTGAGACTGTAATTACTCTCGACACTGGAATTAGATATCCTTCTTCTTCTTCGACCCCTATCATTGTTTCGGGAACAACCTTCGTCTCCCCAGCATCGGATAAAGGTGCAATTGGCTGAGAAACCCTTGCAGTCTCTCTGATTTTTACAACGAGGCTGCCCTGGGAAATAGCTACTTCTGATATCCCGACGTTTTCTCCTACAACAATCGTGCCGGTACGCTCGTTAATCACGATTACCGCAGGAACATCAACCTTTACTTTGGGCTTCGTAATATCATCAATAAATCCTGCTATACCTGTTTGATTAATTTGAGCGGGCACTTTGACTTTGATAGTGCCGGCATCAACCACTATCGCACTGTTTTGATAAATCTGATTGATGGCGTTACCGATTCGCTCCGCCGTTGAAAAATCGCTGTTTCTAAGATTAAGCGTCACAAACCTTTGGCCTGCGATGTGTTTGACGAAGGTGGCTATCTCCGTTTTTTCCACGGTCGCACCGCCGGGTATTCGACCGACTGTCTGATGGTTTTTTGTAACGGAGCCCTCCTTTCCCGATGCTGCCCAACCGCCAATAGAGACCCCTCCCTGGGCAACAGCATATACCTGGCCATCAAGACCTTGTAAGGGAGTGGGCAAAAGCATTCCACCCTGAAGACTTTTGGCATCCCCTACGGCGGAGACGTCAACATCGATGAGCGAGCCTTCACGGGCAAAAGGACCCAACTCGGCTGTCACCACAACAAGGGCAATACTGCCACCGGTTATATCATCGGGAGAGACAACTACTCCTGAATCCCTCAGTATATTTGCCAGCATTTGCTGTGACGGCAGGGCCTTATCACCGCTATTAGCCAGGCCTACGACCAACCCAAAACCCCTAAGTGGATTGCCGCGAACACCCTGGATATCGACAATATCCTTTATTCGCTCGCATCGACCAATCTCAACCATACTTAGCAGGATTGCAAACAAAATTATCAAACGAGATTTCATAAGTTACCACTTTCAAAAATAGGTATCTGTTTTATCGCTATTTTCCCAGACTTTAGATACCTGCTTTCGCAGGTACGGGCTTAAAACGGCCAAATAATGTCAAATATGCTACCGAGCCAACCCGGATTAGTGTATGGTGCGGCAACACCTGAATTCTTAGTAACAATGCGAAAATCTGCAACTCGTTCACTCCTGACCGTATTACCAAAGGCAATATCGCTTGGCCTGACTATGCCGCTTACCTCAATGATTTGTATGTCACCTGCGATATTACGGTTGCGAGTTCCCATAACCACAAGGTTGCGATTCGGCAGGATATCCACAACAATCACGGTAACGTAATCGGTAAAGCTTCGCTCGTCCTTGTAGTCGGCTTTGCTTTTCAACTCATTACTGGATTCAGCCTCCATAGCGAAACCGGGCATGCTGGGTAAAATATGGTCAATATTGAGTTTGCCGTTAAAGCTGGTTGACCGATTCGTATCCTTTTTAAGGTCTCTTTTTGCCTTGTTGTCAACCTTGCTATTTTCGGCAATTATGATGGTTAGGACATCACCTATGTTCCGGGCCACATCATCAGCATATAAATCTTTCATATTCTTGCCCCTCCTGGCCCAGATGGAACCTGCCTGTAAGCAGGTAGTCGAGCAGAGCACAAAAACTATTAAAACAATCACTGAAACTTTTCTGTTGTCCATTTTTTCTCCTTATCAGAAAACAGGTTCCACCGTTCCATCCTTATTGACTTTTGCAAGAATTATTCGCTGTGAGTCCACGTTCCGCACTTTTATATATTCACCGGCTCGGCCATCCTCAATAGC
Source organism: uncultured Pirellulales bacterium (assembly GCA_964597535.1). Taxonomy (GTDB): domain Bacteria; phylum Planctomycetota; class Phycisphaerae; order Sedimentisphaerales; family Anaerobacaceae; genus CAZQYB01. Next base: position 8,578 of record CAZQYB010000008.1, read on the forward strand.
TTTTCCGATAGCTGTAATCAAAAGCCCCGGCTTTTGAATTCGAATGGAAACCGTTCGATTTCGCTTAACAATAACCGGAGGATTTACAGGACCTACCATATAGGGACGAATCGTAGTATTTCCAGGGATTCGACGCCTGGCAATAAGACCATAGGGTGGACCCCAATTAGCGGGCTCGGGATAGTTTGACTGGGTTTTTTCTATCTTGACATCTTTAGGGCTGATAAAGACACCTGCCGGAATATCAACTAACGTTACTGCTGTGCGACAATTGTATTTCAGGCGGAAAGCCACTTCACATATTCCTATCTCTTTGCCGTCAGCAAGTACAGCAATCTGAACCTTAGCATAGTTTCTTGCGGCACTTTTGGCTAAACGGGGCGACAATTTTATATCTTTGCCTGCATCGAGTATGACCAAATCTTTGGGTATCCGCATTGGGGTCAACCGGCAAACCGAGCGACCCAGAGGGTTTTTCTTCAGAAATGAACTTGCCAGCTCAACGAATTCACTGCCCCTGATAATTTGCTGCTGTTGTTTTATCTTTATTTTCTCGGCACCGGTCAACCTCACCTTTGATACAGGGATACCATTACAAGCCAATCTGCTTAGGACCGTTGGCCGAGTAATGATAATTTCCTGGCCCGGTACTGAGATCCGACCTAATGTAATTTCACTTGCCTTGGCAACAAGAGACTCTTTGCCCCGGATTATGCTAACTTGACCCAGGCTGATGGCGTTGTCCTTAATTGTGACCTCTCTCGGCAGATAAACCTGCAGAGCAAAATCCTTTTCTGTACCGTCAGTCTTCTCGCTCGCCAGAACCTGGCAAAATTGAGCCGTTACGAACAGACAAATTATTATAGTAATGTTAAGCGCTTTACCGCTCATAATTATCCTTTATCTAAACTATACTGTTTGCCGTTCGGAGCATATCGTCCCCCGCCTTTATTGCACGTGAGTTTATTTCGTATGCCCGTTGGGCGGTTATAAGGTTGACAAGTTCGGTTACCATTTGGACATTTGATTTTTCCAGAAAGCCCGACTGGATAATACCGAAACCACTTTCTCCTGCCGTCCCGGTCGTAGGCGTGCCGCTTGCTTCGTTCTCCGCGAGCAGATTATCACCTTCGCTGGAAAGCCCTGATGGATTGGGAAACCGAACCAACTGAATAGTGCCGACAACCGATTGTGTCCCCGAAATGTCAGTAACATTGACGCCGCCATCCTTTGCGATACTTACGGAGACAGCATCCGTTGGAACACTAATGGCCGGTTCTATAGTATATCCTGTGGTAGTAACTAATTCTCCGTTGGCATTTGTTTGCAGCGCGCCGTCACGGGTGTACCTTATGTCACCGTTTGGCAAAATTACCTGCAAAAACCCATCACCTCTAATTGCGATATCGAGCTTTCGGCCTGTGTTCTGAAATTCACCGGCGGTAAAGACTTTTATTGTAGATGCGGCACGAACTCCACTGCCAATTTCCAGACCGCTGGGCGAATTTATTCCGGAAGCCACTTCTGTTCCTGGTTCGCTCATCGTGACATAAAGCAAATCCTGAAAGTTAATCTGGCTGCGCTTGAAGCCGGTTGTATTGATATTGGCAAGGTTGTTAGCAGTCACGTCCACCATCATCTGTTGGGCCGTCATACCTGTCGCGGCAGTGGAAAATGCTCTTAACATAATACTGTTCTCCTTATCTTAAATTTTCACAAACTCAAAAGCGTCTCTATCCCATAGCTACGCCCATAATACTCTTGGAAGCCTCGCTTTGGGCTGAGAGCAGTTTCATATTCGCTTCGTACAGTCTCGCCACCATTATCATATCTACCAACTCGTCTATCATCTTAACGTTGGAGGCCTCCTGATAACCCTGTTTTACAACTATATTCTCGGCAATAACCGGCTCTACATCCTCCTCCGACATCTGGAAACAGTTCGCACCAACCGGTATAAGTTTGTTCTCGTTGTCCTCGAAATCGACGAGTTTGAACTTTCCTATCGCCACACCATTAGCATCGATGGTCCCATCGCTTGAGACATATAGCTGCGAAGGTCCCATGCTGGTCGGTATCACGATTGGCCCGGCTTCGCCTGCCACTGTCCTTCCATTGCAATCCACTATTTGACCATTCTGGTTTGTGCGGAGCATCCCGTTGCGGGTGTAAAGCTGTCCCTCAGGCGTCTCTATTACAAAGAATCCCTTACCATATAAAGCGAAGTCCAGCGGCCGTCCTGTCTCAACAATACTACCCTGGGAGAAATCAAATGCCGAATTCAAATCAATAGTGCCGGGAGAATATGTCTCTTCTCCCGTCTCCCTCGCCTCAAGGGATTTTGAGAATGCATTGCACGTACGCTTGTATCCGACCGTGCTTACATTGGCCAGATTATGCGTAATGATATAAAACTCCTGCATCAACGCATCGATGCTTGTACTAACCTGCCCTGTAATCTCCGACATTTCAGACTCCTTGCACAGCCGAAGGCTCCGGAACATGTTCTTCAGTGTTTGCCGAATCCTGCATGTCCTGAGCTGCGGCGGCGCCTCTTAAGGAAGCTGCGTTGGTAGCACGGACTAACTCATCGACATCCAAGTCACTCAGTCCTGTCAATTCGACTGCTATCGAGAAACCATTTTGGATGGTTTTGATATGCCTAACCTCGCCGACATCCTGTACTATTTTTGATGCTGGTACTTTGCCGTCGCGGCGTACCGGGACCGAATCCCGGCCCTTCCCGTCATCCAGCTTAAAGACTACCAAGACTCTGTTACCCACCTTTACTTCCAGCGGAACCTCTATACGCAGGCCGGGACCGGCTAACTCAGTGATAACCGCAGGGGTAAATTCCGGCAGCCCCCAGGTACCATTAGAAGCATTTGCCGAATTTTGTTTCACCTTGGGGCCCGCTTTGTTGCTGTCACTACTCTCCGCAAGAGTTCTTGCGAACGGAAAGCGTGCGATGAAAGCTGGTTTGTTTACCGGAACGCGCAGAAAGCGCCGGCGGTTAATGAACCGCACGTTATCACTGTGATTCAAAACTAATATGTCACCATCATAACTGACCATGGAAGTATCAAATTCCCAAACTGATGCGCCAAAATAGTAATGCACACGCCAAGCCTCACCAAAAGTGATTTTAACCGGTATTGTCAATTTAAGCGTCAGTTCAATATCGTCGTTTTCCACCACCATTGCCTCAATCTCGTCTGAAACGCGGGTTGCTCGACGTGTTATGTGAACCTTTCTACCTACTGGAACCTGCCTGCTGCTCAGTTTCTTTGGCTTCGTCGTCGAACCTATTGAAGAGGGATGTTGTTTTTGCAAGCCAAGCTTTTCACGCAGGTAAGAAAGCTCGATTTGCAACAGTCTGCTCCCCTCAGACCCTCGCCATGCGAAGCTCTCTTCCACCATTTTTGCAGCCCCCCGGTCGAAGGCATTGCCCATAGTGAAAATGGCTTCACTTTCCTTGAGTCCTGCATAACCTGCTATGGCCCGTACTATCTGGCGCTCACGCTCGCTCAGGCCGCTTTTATTAGCATATTCATCAAACAACTGATTAGTGGCCTTTTGCTCCGGTAGTTTTCGATTGTAGCTGACTATAAAAAGCAGCACAGTTAATACGATTATGACAACCACCATTGTTATGGTAAACCAGCGTTCGGTCATAAAGTCGCCGCTAAAGCGCCTGGCGGCTTCCCAGCGCTCTACCGGCGTTAGTCCCAAAACAACGGCAGCCAAGGTGTCTGTGATTGGAGGTACTGTTATCATTATTATAGTTCCAAAGTTACTATCTGATGAGTGTGGTCAATTCTCGCAGTATGTCATTGGCGACCCTGATGGTTCTCGCATTGGCCTGGAAGCCATTTTGAGCTTGAATCATATTGACGAACTCGGTTGCTACATCGGCGTTGGATTTTTCCAGTGCCCCACCGTGAATAGAGCCTGCACCACCTATCATCGCCTGTGTGGCTACCGCCTCGCCTGAGTTGGCCGAAGAAATGAAGTACCCGCCGCCGGCACTTTCCAAGGCTGCCGGGTTCTGAAATAACGCCACCTGTATGGTAGCAATGTTTTTCTTGATGCCATTGGAAAACGCACCGATAACGGTGCCTTCATTATCAACCGAAACAGTGGAAAGCCTACCCGCTTCATAACCATCTTGCTCTCTTGCTACCGCGGTGGAGTTCCCGGCAAACTGTGTTAACCCATCCAACTGGCCTGATGTACCCATTGATACTGCGATTGTTTGTGGATTTGATGTATCATGCGCAAATGTTACCACGAACTGGGCCGTATCCGAACCACCTAAACCGGAATAAGAACCATCGCCTGCGTCAAAAGTTATGTCTGAAATTCGCCGATTGCTGTCGCCGGATATATCGATATCGCTAATATCACCGGTGATTGAGGTAAGTATCATATCCCAGGTATTGGCAGTATTTGTTCGGACGAACGCACCGGATAAAACGTGCTTGCCGCCCTGAGAATCATATACTGTAATGTTGACGTTTTTCACTTCGTCTCCGCCGACAGTAGATACCTCAAAATATGTCGGCATCGTCAGTACAGCGCTGCCATCATCCGCCCACGCCAGCTTTATATCCGATAGGCTATAACCGCTGCTCACATCGGTTATGCGTATCTTGCCGCTGACCAAGGACGCCACCTGTTCAGTGGGGTCAAGGACATTATTATTCAAATGGTCAATAACGTTCTGCAAAGTAGTAGCTCCGGTAACAGTTAAACCTGCGTCGGCCAAATCGTCACCACTTGGGTCATAACCGGAGGCGGTAATAGTAGTGGTTGCCCCGAATGTTCCGCTAAATTGGTCGAGCTGGTCGAGTTCTGTAGCTCCGGTAGCCGTGGCGCCGCTTGTCGTATAAATTATATTCGAGGTCAGCACGTTTGTTTGCGTTGTGTCAAGTATTGCGTCAGCACTTAGGTTGCCGGCTACTACCACTTCTGATGTAGCGCTTGCCGGCATCGCGATATCATAAGGAACGTGAATATTGCTGTTGAGGGAAGACTGGAACTCTGTACCCACACTGCCAATACGCTGAACAAGATAACCGGTGGTCGGGTCAACCAAATTCGAGTTTGCGTCAACCGCAAATGCGCCTGCGCGAGAAAAGATGTTCCCCTCGCTGCCTTTCAGTACGAAATAGCCTTCTCCTTCCATTGCCAGGTCCAATGGATTGCCCGTATTAACCAGATTGCCCTGCGCCATATCCGGGGATATACCGGCAATTCCAACGCCGCTACCCATCTGCTGAGGATTGGTGCCGCCGATATTAGTCGTCGGCTGAGACGCCTTTTTTATCGTCTCACACAACAGTTCAGAGAAAGTTATTCTACTGGCCTTAAAAGCGGTGGTGTTGACATTGGCCAGATTGTTACCGGCGATATCCAGCATTTTTTGGTGGGCTTGCAGCCCGGTTACTCCGGCTGATAATGCAAAACTCATTTTTGTATCTCCTTAATATTTTATATTTAGAATCTCAATCTGAACTTAATTTTCTACCAATATCACGGCATCTAAGCCAAGGGTGTATTCTCCTGCTTCTCCACCATCACCAACCGTTACTCCCAAAAGGCTTTCACCTGTCTCAGGGTCATTGAAAACGGAATCAACGGTGCCAACTACTTTATCCAGTGCACCGCTCATTTCATCTCTTGCATAGAATGTAACATTCTTGCCCAACAACGAATTGGCGTAGCTACGGTTGATAGTGATAAGAACATCCGCAAAGCTCAAACTCATTGACTCAAGTTGCTGCAGTTGCGAGAACTGTGCTAATTGAGAGGCCATTTCGTTGTTGTCCAACGGTTCCAGAGGGTTCTGATTTTGCAGTTGCGTTACCAAAAGTTTCATATAATCCATCTGAATGTCACTTGCCGACACTATCGATGATACTGAAGTCATAATTTTCCTCTTTTCTTAAAAATCTCTTCCACCTGCTTAAAACTGTATTGGTGCAGGCAGCCGAATTGATAAGTTAGCAATTAGTGTGCCATATCAAAATCAGCGTCAGTTTTTCGGTAGATAACCTCTTGTTGCAACAGAAATTAGGAAAACTAAGAAATTCAATAGACGTGAAAATTAGCTTTATTAAAAATTGTTTTAGAGGATGAATTTTCCTAAACCCCAGAAGATTTTACCGGCGCCAACCTGATAATCGTGTCGAGAATTTCTGTTGCTTTACTCCAGGTTGATAGAGCGAATCAAGACGTCCCATAAGAAATGACACTGTCTAACTATAAGTTTGGCTTTTACGTTTTGCTTTTTAGTTTTGCTGAAATGTCCGATAAAATTATCATATAGTATTAGTGCATCTCTGAGTTTAAAGAATCAGTGACATTATTGGCCCGTCCCATAAAAAATTAAAGCCGTCTCTGAGCATCTGTCGATTTACTGGGCATCTGTATAACGAAATAACGAAGAGATAACATAGTGGGGGATAAAGTTTTGTGGTTCTGGAACAAGGATGAGTTTACGCAGAGTTGTTGTTGTAAGCAAGGATGCGGAAGTTCAACAATTAACTCGGCAGGTCACCCAGGAAATATTTGTAGCTGATGACCTGAACGAGGCTTTTGATATTATCGAGACAGTCAATCCGGATTTAATCCTCCTCGACCATCACTTTAGCCCCATTCATATCCGCGAATTCATCAGTACGACCGATAAAAATTCAATAAATGTCCCTGTGGTAGTAGTTGGTAACAATGAAAATGACATTGACTTGTCTGCAGAGTTTATACGGATGGGGGCCTACGACTATCTGCAGGGCAAAAGAGATTACAGCCGACTCGAGCAAATTGTAAGCCGGATAAAAAATAAAGCAAGGACTATTGACTCTGAAAGAAACAGAAATGATTTCTTTGCTGAGGACTATGCTGCCTCTGTTCCCATAGTCGGCCGAAGTAAAGCAATCCTCGATACTCTCAAAATGATTAAACTTATCGCCTCCAGCCAATGCAATCCAATTTTGATTATCGGGGAAACAGGCACAGGCAAAGAACTCGCGGCCAAGGCAATACATACTTTAAGGCATCGGGACGAGCAGTTTGTAGCTGTAAATTGTGCGGCTCTAACGGCAAACCTGCTGGAGAGCGAGCTTTTTGGCCACGTGAAGGGTTCTTTTACAGGGGCAGACCGCGAAAAAACGGGGCTTTTGGAGCTCGCAGACTCCGGTACACTCTTCCTTGATGAGATAAGTGAAATGCCGACAGACCTCCAGGCAAAGTTGCTGCGAGTCCTTCAGGAAAGGACCTTCCGAAAGGTCGGAGGTATCAAAGACATCACCTGCAACGCTACGATAATCGCATCGAGTAATCGCAATCTCAATAAGGAGATTCAGGCCAATCGTTTCCGGAGCGACCTTTATTATCGCCTAAGTACCTACCCAATCGTAATCCATCCTCTCAGAGCCCCTGAACGAAGAGAAGACATCCGGCTTTTGGCTCAATATTTCCTTAAAACGTCAACGATATGTCCTGAGAAAGTCGGCAAGATAACCTCCCTAACTAAATTAGCTATTGAAGCTTTGGAGAAACATAATTGGCTGGGTAATGTCCGCGAGCTGCGCAATGTTATTGACAGGGCGGTATTGCTGGAAACAACGGACAAAATTGGACTGAGCAGTATTCTAATCGCACCGGTTGAATGTGATGAGCTATCAGAGAACCCTGCATCCGGTCACATTAAGGATTTTTCGCTGGCAAAAGCCGAACGTGAGCTGATTTCCCGGGCTATGCAGGAAACAGGTTGGCAGAAGACCCGAGCCGCTGACCTTCTTGGCATAAGCAGGGCGACTCTATATGCAAAGCTCGAACACTATAACATCAAAAAGGGTTCGTATATTGTAAAAGAAGTGCAAAACGAAGACTCCGCACACTCCTTACCCCGGCCTGTAACTATTATGTAAAATAAGAATTTGGCCTGCTAATTTTTAACCGCTGTCGCCAAATATTTTCGTCTTTGCAGTTGTCTGCTGCTTGCCTCTATTCTTTTAGTTACAGCCGCTGCAGCTTCTGTCCCGTAAGTGCTGTCAGAAAATCTATCGGCTCGTATAGAATCCTAACACCTCATTTGGAATGTGAAACGCCCGATGCAGGCCTAAAAGAGCGATTTTCCCGGCAAAAGGGGGCAAATACTCTCAGCCGGTCTTTTGTAGCAAACTCTGGCACAATTATTGCTCTCTTCTTAGGAAAGGTTGCTGGTTCCCACTTTGCGATTTATCGCAAAATGGGGTTCTTGGGAAATACGCTCTCGTAGTCTTTCAGAATTGGCGTTTGCCGCCAAATGCTGCATTGAGAGCGAAGCTGGAAGTTATGGCGACAGAAAATCAACAAATTACTCCCGAAGAGAATACTTCCGAGCCGCCATTGGACCATAAGTTATTTGCAGGTGAAGGGCACAACCAACTCTCGGAGCGTGAAGTATTTGCCGGAGACGAAGATTTTTACAAACTACTGGCAGATTCAGGCCAGACTACTGCGACTCGACAACCCGCCGGCCTAAGCCAACCGCAACCGCAACCACAACCGCAACCACAACCGCAACCGCTGCCGGTGCCGATTAGGTATAAGCGTTTTTCAACCATCCAGAAAGTCCTCATTGCCGGTATTGTTACGATAGCGGCAATGTTGTTATATACACTGTTGAAATCTCCATCAGGACCTGTTAGCAGCCGGTCGCCGAGACCTACAGGCCAGATATTAACCGGCATTCGGCAAACAGCTCCTACGAAATTACCAACCGAGCACCCCCCCCAGATAGTGCAGCAACCAAAACCAGCGCCACCACCAACACAATCACTGTCTTTGAAAGTTGCCGAAACATTCTATCAGAAAAAAAGCTACGATGAGGCATTTACCGCCTATAACCAGCTTCGTCAGGGCCTTCCAACGAACACAGAAGAGGAATTGCCCAGGGATTTTCTTCAGCTAAGAATGGCCTTGTGTATGAAAAAGTCGGCTGATTTCGACCAGGCCGGGCGCTTATTTAGAACGGTTTTACAAAGTCGCTCTCCTATTGTAAGAGCTGTCGCCAATTACCAGCTCAGCTTACTTGAAATGCAGAAAAAGCAATACTTGAAGGCGCGGACCAGAGCTTATCAAGCGATTGCCTTGATTAGTGCGGTGGATTTCAACAGAGAGCGTCTTCTACTACTCAACCGCGATTGTCACTTCCTGGTTGCTGAGTCGATAACCAGGAACGTTCTTTCACTTTGTGACGCCGACAAAGACCTTCCCGCAGAGTTGTGGAGCAGCTTGGAGGTTGACCCTTTCGCCAACCTGAGCAATGAAGAACTGCGACCCCTTTTGAGTTCCGGCTCAGAGCAGCTAACTAAAGGGCTGCTTGGCCCTCAAGTCCAAGAGCTCGTCAATCCCGCACCAATTAGGCGTGAGCCTAAGCCAATTGGTGCGGGACCGCCTCGCTGGTCTGTTATTTGCCACGGAGCATCGATTGAAGAGCTCCTTACAAAATTTGCTGCCAATGCAGGTCTTGATATTCGCTGGGCGTCCGGCCTCAATTCAATTGGGATTCGAAGAAGGCCGGTGAGTTTGTACCTGCCGGCGACAACAACACAGCAATTTGCCACTGTGGCAGCCGGCTGCGCCGGCTTGCTGGCACGTCTCGATGAAAAAGGGCTCGTAACTATTTCCAATCCAGCAGACTATTCGTCTTTATCGGAACAGATATCTTTGCTCAGTCAGGAAGCTATTTCACTTTGGCGAAGATTTTTACTTACATTTTATAATGACAAACGCATCCCCAATGCTCATTTTGCTCTGGGACTTTTACAAACTCAGAAAGACCAAGTTAGCGATGCCATTGCGGAGTACAAATTAGTGACCAATCGTTTTTCACACACGTCTTTGGCGCCGTTCGCTCTGTTACACTCGAGCAAACTCAAAAGCAATCTGCATGACTATTCTGGTGCCCGGGACGATCTGGAACAACTGATTGGGCAATACCCTGATACAGAAATTGCCAACCAGGCCTGTTTGCATCTTGCCGACGTCACAATGAAAGCAGGGCTTAATGCGGAGGCCGCACGACTCTATCGCAAAGTTTACAATCTTGGTTTCTCCCTGGAATCACAAACGGTCTCTGCTCTTGGAGCCGGCAGATGTTTCTATCGGATAGGAGACTTTCAATCGGCGGCACAGTGGCTGATTCGGTACATCAGCTTTGCCAAAGACCACGCAGGCGAGGATTTGTGTTCGGCCTATTTCCTCTTGGGCAAAAGTAGCTTGGCTTTAGGAAACTCCCGGCAGGCCTGCGATGCTTTTCAATGTGCGTTGGCAGGGCAACTTTCAAAAGAAGAATATGTAGAGATTGTATCAGCCCTGGTTAAAGTGCATATAAAGACGGGGAATTCCATACGGGCGCTTGATATATTAGAGAACACACAGCCCTGGCAGTTCTCAGAAAAAGAATCTATCGAGATATTACTGCTCAAAAGCGAAATCCTTCGGACGATGGGTCTGGTTAATAAAGCTATCGTGGCACTTCATCATAGGGCTGAATATATTTCCGACCCACAGTTAAAGGCTAAACTGTCTTTCGAACTCGCTGAATGTTATATAGCTGAAGGAAATCTTGAACTTGCCCGTGAGAGCTTAACCGAAATTCTTATCACTGTTGAGCCCGGGCCTTTGTTGCATGAAGTCGCATTTAAATTGGCTGATGTTTGTTTGAAACTGGGTCAAAATGCCGAAGCTATATCTATTTGTTCGCAACTCTTAAAATCAGACCCATCATCGCGAATAAAGCAAAAAACCTTGAGCATCCTGGCAACAGCCTATAACAGGAAGAAAAATTATGACAAGGCAGTATTGACTCTTTCGGGCCGATGGAATGGGTTCAAGGCACCAAGTGAAGAGGGAATGTTTCCCGGCCCGGCCGTCACAGACCAATCCTCTACACGAACAAAATAAAACAGGACCGTCAACAATGAAAACAAAAGGCAAAAACTTAACACAAAATTATGATTCAAAACTTAAAGCTTCTTCAAGTTTGAGTTTTAAGTTTTGCTCTTGTGTTTTCCACTTTTCGCTTTTGGCTTTTTGTTTCTTATCTTCTGATTCGAGAGCTGGAATTTCATCAGAACAACTCGAGCCGACCAAGCTTTCTATATCACATTTAGCCAAACTATCACAGGATGTGAACACGCCGGATGTCTCGGCGCAGGTTACGAAGCTTCAATCAATCTGGCGGGAGCCGTCAAAAACCAGCCCCTCCCTCTTGTGGCAAGTAGGTGACGTTGGTCCGGTAGGATTTGCGTCTCAGGTTGACCGAAATTCGCCGCAGAGCAATCTCAATATTGTAGAAAATCTAAATACTCGCCTCAAACACCAATTGTGGCGGGCTCGCATTAGTAGCCCCAAAAGCGAAGAGGACAAGGAAAGCAAAGATGAACTTCAGCAGCTAATTAAGCAGATTTACTCCATTGAATTTAAACCGCGGAATGAAACCCGTAAACCTATTATTGCCGTTAAGTCCGTGCCCTCAACTGGACCCGATGGAACTTTAGTCGATACAAATGTGCCGGAGGAACGTGAAGAAAAAGAAATCAAACCCAAACTGCCATACGAGCCGGTAAGCGAACAAACCCTGCAAATGCTCAGGAATCTGCTGCAACATCCTGGCCAACTGGACAATCCTTTTGAGATGGGAGAGGTTCTGTTTCTTAGCGGGCATCTCAAAGAAGCGGCTATTGTTTACAAGGAAGCCCTTAATCGAAAGAATCCGGACGAGGCAGACTCGGCTCAGGACAGGGCCTGGATTTTATTTCAAATAGGCAATTGTCTGAGAAATGATGATTTGCCGGCTGCGAGCAAAATGTACAAGCAACTGATTGCGGAATACCCCGATTCGCCGTGGTCGGATTTGGCAAAAGCTCAGCGAAAATTGATTGATTGGTGCCTTAAAGATAAACCCCGAACGTTGATAACCAGGAGCGAATTTTCAGATTCCTTAGTTGAAAACGGAGTATCCCGGAAGTGATTGAAACTCAAGTAAATAATGCAAAGCAACTTCAGCAAAGACCGGATACAACAAGTGTGTTGATAGTTGATAATGACCCCGAACTGGCTCGGTTAATGCTTAAGATTTTAGCTCGCAAGGGGATTCACGGAACAATTGCACACGATAAAAGTACTGCTCTTGGTTTTCTCAACAAGAACAATTACGACCTTGTATTCACCAGTGACAAAGTGAGTCCGCGGGCCGAGTTGCCCGGCTATCCACAGAGTAGTTTCGAGCTGCTTAGGAAAATCAGGGCAAATTCGCCGGAGCTGCCGGTGATTATGTTGGCGGAAGCTGAAAACCAAAGCGCACAAAACCAGCAGCGAACTATTGAGACGGCCGTTAAGGCCATCCGTCAGGGCTGTTGTGATTTCCTAATCAAGCCGGTCGGCTGGGAAAGAATAGAGGTCCTGTTGAATACCTTCCTCCCCAACCACAGCGTTTCAACCGTAGCTTCAGCCGACGATCCTAACACGCCGGGACACAGCCTTTATCAGATTGTGGGCAGAAGTCCGGAATTGCTTCAAACCATCGAGTTGGCCAAAAAAATAGCTCCAACCTCAGTGCCTGTCTTGATAAGCGGTGAAAGCGGAACGGGCAAGGAGCTAATCTCTTATCTTATCCATCACAAAAGCAGAAGGATTCAGGGACCGTACATCCGAGTCAATTGTGCGGCATTAAGTGACTCGCTTCTTGAAAGCGAGCTGTTTGGCCATGAGAAGGGTGCTTTCACGGGCGCCCATACTCAGCGCAAGGGACGATTCGAAATGGCGCATGGTGGGACTTTGCTGTTGGATGAAATCGCTGAAACGCCCGTAAAATTCCAGGCCAAGCTGTTGCGGGTACTTGAGCAGCAGGATTTTGAACGTGTCGGTGGAGAGAAACAAGTCAAAGTCGATGTTCGAATAATAAGTACTACCAATAGGGATTTATTGCAGGAAGTTCAACAGGGCCGATTCCGCCAGGACCTTTACTATCGGTTAAGCGGTGTAAGATTAGTTATTTCGCCTCTGAGGAGACGCAGTGAGGACTTGCCTGACCTCGTATGGCATCTTGTCAACCTTTACGCACGGGAAGCGCAACGTCGTATTACTAAACTTGACCCTGCAATGATGGATATTTTTGCCAAGTACCATTGGCCTGGCAACATCCGGCAATTGCGAAATGTTGTGCTGACATCACTGATTTTTGGAGTTGGCCAGACCTTATCATTAGCTGATGTCTCATGGCTTTTTGATGAGCTGCGGCCACTCCCACAGGAGGAGGATTGCAACTTTGCCAAACAAGCGCAAAACGCCGAGCCAAGTAGTTCTCAAATGTCGGAACTGGCAGGGATGCCGCTTGTGCAAATAGAGCGGCGGGCGATACTGGACACCTTACGCCAGACAGCAGGTAACCAGACAAAAGCTGCAAAGGTATTAGGCATTAGTGACAGAACATTGCGGGACAAGATACGTCGATACCGGCAGCAAGGGTGCTTGGAGTTAGTTTGATAACAATGTTCCCATAAAAAAATTGAATGCAAAGGGGAAAAATGGCAGATGCAGATGATACAAAAAAGCAGGAAGATTCAGAACCAGTAAAGAAAGATGAGGCGTCGCGTGGCGGTATGTTGCAGTGGATAATAATGGCTGTTGTAGTGGTCATTTTCGCCGGTGCCGGCTTCGGACTCGGCCGATTGTTTGCCGGTGGCAGCACGCCCAAAACAGCCGAACCTTCTCAACAAGACCAACCGACCTTGACAGAAAACCCAAAAGCCAATGATTCAACAACAAACTCTCAAGAAGGCTGGATTTACGAGTTGGAGCCCGTTGTGGCCTGTCTCGATGAACCCGGCGTAACACGATATATTCGGGCAGCTCTCAGGTTGGAAATCAGTTCCGAGCTGGATCAAAAGCAGGGTACTGTTTTACTTGAGGAGAAAAAACCCATCCTGGTAAACTGGCTTTCCATTTACCTGGCAAGTCTGAAAATTGACGACATCAGAGGCGAGAGAAATCAGAAACATATTCAATTGCAAATACTCGACGCTTTTAACGAAAAACTCTTTCCCGATGCTAAGCCTCAAATCAGGAAAATTCTTTTTAAGGAATTCGTTGCACAATGAGCAGTGCTCTTACTAATAAATTTAACAGGGAAAAGATACAACAACTGCTCGCTGCTGTCGGTTCCAGACCGACAGAGGACACTACGCAAATAGAGGCCACAGAATACGATTGGCACCAGCCTCACTATTTTAGCAGCAGTCAACTCAAGAAGCTTGATGATTTCACAAAAAAAACAGCCGCAATGCTCACTAAGAAATTTACCGATTTATGTCACAGCAGCTTCAATGTGACAGTTGCTTCGACAACACAGCACTATGCTGATGAATTTCTTGGCCAAACCTCAGAAAGCAAAAACGATGATTGTCACCTGGCTTTCGGCGCCGACGGGAATCATCTATGTGGAATTATCAGCATACCTTCACAAACCGCAGCTACCCTGGTGACACAATTGCTCGGTGGTTCCGAATCCGAGAAAGATTCAGATAAGGCCTTGTCGCAATTGGAAGAATCGCTTTTATTGGATATCGCATGTGCCATTGTTGAGATACTTTCCGGCTTTTATGATAATTACGATTTCCATCCGACCGGAAGCATTGTCAAAGGCCAGTTGCCCATTGAACTGCGAGGCACAGAGGAACTCTGCAGGATTACTTTTAACGTCAAAAAAGCCGACTCAGAAAACAGTTCCGAAGCTCGACTTTTAATATCCTGTGAGACACTGGATTCTATAGTAGGAAAAACCCTACAAGCTGCCAGCGTATTCTCGGCTGAAGATACTTCAAAAGCGGTTCTTGACCATTTGCAGGAAGTGCCGATTTCTGTTACTGCTCAACTTGGCTCTGTAATGCTTAATTTTGAAGAAGTAATGAGTCTTCAGGCCGATGATATATTGCTACTTGATAAAGCAATCGATGAGCCGGTCGAGCTGATTGCCGACGGCCGGGTATTGTTTCACGGACAGGTCGCAAAATCAACCGGCAGGTACGCTATGGTAATTACGAAATTATGTGACACGGAATAAAACATAAACCAGGTTACGAACACTTGATAATTAAAAGGAAATAAAGATATGGCAGAGACAGCGGAAGCCGTAAAAGAAAAATCACAAGAAAAACAGCAACAGCAAAAAGACACTGCACAAGAAGATACAAAAACACAGGCACAATCGGCTGAATTTTCTGAAGCTACCGGTGCTGAGGCCGCAGGTGCCGGTGGAAGTATCGACATCTTACTGGATATGAATATACCTGTCACGGTCACTATTGGTAAAAAAGAGATGACGATTCGGCAGCTCTTACAGCTCGGACCTGACTCGGTACTAAAGCTCGACAAACCCATTGATGCACCGGTGGATTTGTACCTGAAAGACACTAAGTTTGCTACGGGTAATGTAGTTGTGGTGGACGGCAGGTTCGCCGTCAAGATAAAAGAGATTATTGGCCTCGGCGATTCAACTGCGAACCCGACCGAGCCATAAATCATAATCACCGCGAATTCTGCTTTGGAGAAAAAGCATAATGGCATTTGCTGATAAATCAACATCATCAGGAACGCTCAATACACCTTCGGCATTCCACAGCAACATTATTCTGGTTGTTGGTTTGGTAACGGTTCTCGCCACCCTTTTAATTCCTCTGCCGACCCCTCTACTGGATATGCTTCTGGCCTGCAGTATATCATTGGCAGTGGCCGTGTTAATAATTACTTTATCGTCAAAAGAGGCACTCGAATTATCTGCGTTCCCTTCACTGCTTCTTTTCGTAACCCTGTTCCGTCTCTCTCTCAACGTCGCCTCAACCAGATTAATACTTCTACAGGCCGATGCGGGCAAAATCATCCGGACCTTTGGGGATTTTGTTGCCGGCGGCAGTTTCGTCGTCGGGCTGGTAATTTTCTTAATCCTTGTTGTTATCCAATTTATAGTAATCACAAAAGGAGCTGAGCGAATAAGCGAAGTGTCTGCTCGTTTTACCCTTGATGCTATGCCCGGCAAGCAAATGGCAATCGACGCAGACCTTAACGCAGGAGCTATTACCGAGGAGCAGGCCAACAAACGCAGAGCAAAAATTG
Organism: uncultured Pirellulales bacterium; assembly: GCA_964597535.1. Taxonomy (GTDB): domain Bacteria; phylum Planctomycetota; class Phycisphaerae; order Sedimentisphaerales; family Anaerobacaceae; genus CAZQYB01. The sequence continues at coordinate 24,742 of CAZQYB010000008.1, forward strand.
TCAAGGAAAGCGAATTCTATGGTGCAATGGATGGTGCCAGCAAATTCATTCGCGGTGATGCCAAGGCCGGCCTGATAATCACCGTGGTTAACATCATTGGCGGAATAGCTATGGGTCTCTCACAGGGCGATACCGTTGCAGACGCGGTAAAGACTTATTCTATTCTTTCAATCGGCGATGGACTTGTTACCCAGATACCCTCGATGATAATCTCTGTAAGTTCGGGTTTTCTGGTGACGAAAATCTCTTCAAAGTACAGCGTCGGCCAGGACCTTGGCAGGCAGTTTCTTAAGGCCGGTCAACCACTGACGATGGCATCTTTCGTTATCGCGGCGATGGTACTGGTGCCGGGCCTGCCTAAAATACCCTTTTTATTGTTGGCCACCGGCACCGCCATCATTGGACGAGTCGCAGCCAAATCCGAAAAGGCCCATGAGAAAAAGCCGGAAACAATATCGCAGCAAGCAAAGGCAAAGAAGCAACCGGTCGAAGACCTTCTTGATATCGACAGAGTTTCTATAAACGTCGGTGTACGATTGATTAGTATGGTTGACCCTCGTAAAGACAGCACTATCTTCGAGCGCATTGGAGCACTGCGAAGAAGATTTGCCCAGCAGCTCGGCATCGTTATCCCTCTGGTTCGACTGCGGGACAATATCAACCTCGAACCGACTACTTACGAGATTCGCTTCGTTGACCATACAGTAGCAAAGGGGCGATTAGAACCTGATATGTTCCTCGCTATGGATTCCGGTAATGTCGAAACCAAAGTTAAGGGCATACAAACTACCGAACCAGTTTACGGCTTACCGGCCTTGTGGATTGCGCCAGTTGACAGAGAAAAAGCCGGACTGAACGGATATACTGTTATCGACCCTGAATCCGTTTTTATCACACACTTGTCCGAAACACTAAAAAAACACGCTGATGAGTTGCTGACTCGTGAAGATGTTCAACTCCTCGTTGACCGACTTCGCAAAACTCAGCCGTCATTGGTCGGAGAAATTGTTGGTGAGCTGGTACCTATGGGACTGCTTCAAACCGTACTTAAAAATCTCTTGGCAAGTGGAATACCGATTCGTGAACTGACTACCATACTTGAATCGCTGGGAGAGCATGCTTCTAAAACCAAAAACACCGATGCTTTGACAGAGATGGTTCGAAAACGCCTGAGCAGAACCATTACCGAACAGCATAAGGACGACGCCGGTAAAATTTCGGCCATAACGCTGGAACCCGTACTTGAACATCAGATGACCTCAACTTTGCGACAGGAAGCAGATGGAATAAACATGGCTTTGCCGACCGAGACAGCAATGGATATAAGCAGAAAAATCGCAGAAGCCTGGAAAATGGCTATGGACAAAAATAAGGACAAGGTGGTTTTGCTGTGCGATTCGAGATTGAGAGGGCCTCTAT
>CAZQYB010000008.1:26170-32606 GCA_964597535.1 uncultured Pirellulales bacterium
GTGCCGCCGTTGCCCGTGGTGGCCTATGATGAAATCGTGCTCGGAACCGAAGTAGAACCAATAGAAGTTATATCCGGTCGGCAAGCTGACTCGACAGCCGACAGGGAAAAAGAACTTAGCGGTGTTTCAAATTGAAAAATGTAAATTGGGAATGGTAGATTGATTATGCCATTAAACGCTCGAACAATTGCGGTAAGCATCGCCGTTATATGCTTTTTCGGCTTGAGCTTCATCGGCTTGACCTGTGGGCTTTCGACGTTCATTTGCTGGAAAAGAGCTATTGTAGGGGCAGTGCTTGCGTATATAGCGGTGGTTTGTGCTGTAAAAGTAATTAATGCTATTTTGATGAACGCGATGATTGCAAACCAAATGAATCGACAAAAGGAAAAAAACAGTGACGATACAGACGAAAAAGATTCCTGAACGTCCGATTGTTAAAAACGGTCAAAAGCGTGTAAATACCGTTACCATGAGGGCATACTACAGCCAGAAGGGGGATTCTGTCGAGAATGAATGGATAGGTGAGTTCTTGCCTATGGTTCGTAAAATAGTTCAACGGGTGATAACATATCTAAAGCCCCCCTTATCATTCGAAGATTTGGTCTCTGCAGGGACTGTTGGTCTCATCAAGGCTGCCCGTGATTTCGACTCCTCTCACAAGGCCGAGTTCAAAACCTATGCCTATATTAAAATCAAAGGAGCCATTCTTGATGAACTAAGGGGCTGGTCGTTTGTGCCTGCAAATCTCAATAAACAGGTTCGTGACGCCTTTAGACTTAGCCAGAAAATTACCGAGCAGACCGGCACCCCACCTACTGATGCCGAATTAGCCGAAAAGCTCGGAATAACTCTTGATAAACTTTACGAAACATTTGAGAAAGCTCGTGCGCAGCATTTCATTTCAATCGATGGATTTGCAGATGATACGCCTGCGCTGAGCAGCCTTTTGCCAACAGTCAATACAACGACCCCGGACAAGCAGGTCGAACGAACCGAGCTTATAGATGAGTTGGCCGACGCAATACAGCAGTTGCCCGAGAGAAGGCGGCAAATTATTCTACTTTATTATCAGCAGTACCTGACGATGAAGCAAATTGCCAAGGTTTTCAAAATTACAGAGTCGCGTGTTAGCCAACTGCACGCAAGCGCTCTATTTAACCTGTTTGTAAAATTGAGGCAATGGAAAGATGGCGGATAATGATTCCAATATAATAAAGCCAGTGGAAGGTCTGTATAATATTACAGGTTTAACTCCCACAAAACGTCGTGAGCAGAGAAAACGCCGGCAGAACCTGCGTGAGGAAGAGGAGCAGGAACCCGAACAAGAGCTAAACGAGCCGGTTGACGAACAGGACTTAAGCGAACTCAACAAAAGCGAAAGTGATGAGAACGGTATTGATTATTGTGCTTAAATCGGGACTGTCACCGTGCAAAAAAGAGCGAAAGGTTAGGATAACAAATGGAAAAAACAGCGGGGCGCATTCTAAAGGCCGGTAACGTTAAACTCGAAGGCCAGTTTCATCTCGACTTGGTCCAGGCCGGCCCGAGTCTGCCAAAGCAGAAAGAGACTGCCTCGACCACGCCAACGGCGCGTATTGTGGAAAACCACCCCGAATTTGCTGTTGTGGAAATAACCTGTTCCTGTGGTGCAAGAACGCATTTGAAATGTGAGTATGCCGGTGCCGACGCATCTGTCGACACCGTACCCGGTCAAAAAAAATAATTTGGAGAAAAGTACAATGAAAGCTAACAAAAAAATTATGCTTTTTCTGATTCTGTTCTCGACATCGTCAGGATTAATATTTCTGCTGTCGGGCTGCATAACTTTTCAGGACCCTGTGAAGATTCCTCTGTCGCCCGACTCCGCGCAAATGCAGCAAACCGGTTCCGTCGAAAAAAGATTCCAAAAACCCGTTCAACAAAGCCCAACTGCGGTAGAGTCCGCGATAGAACTGTCGAAAAAATACGCCAAACTCTCCGAAGAGGCAACTGTGCTGAGGCAGAAAAATCAGGGTTTTATTGCTGAGAACCACCAGTTTAAAAACCAGGTTGTTTCTCTTGAGACTCAATTGCAGCAAACGCAAAAGGAGTTGACCGAGGCAAATGACCTTCTGATTGAGATGCGTATCGAATTGAATAACTGGAAAGCTGATGTCCTCGGTTTCCGCGGTGAGATGCGCGGCGCCGAGAAAGCACAACTGGAAGCACTGTTTAAGATACTCAAGGTTCTCGGCGGAGAGGTCAAGGCAGAATCAACCCACGCTGAGAATATAGACTCAACTGCCGTATCGCAAAGCAAGTCTCCCCAGCCGGCGTCGCTGGAAACTCCAGTCTTAGGTGAAACCAAATGAATAATATAAGAAAATTATTACTCTTACTGCTGCCGTTTCTTTCGTTAGGCTGCCAGCTTTATACAACCGACATACCCGCGGCGGACTACTATTATCTAAATCCAACCAAGGATTTATCTGCTATCGGCAGGGTTGCCATTGTTGAACTGGACAACGATTCGAGTTATCCGGCAATTCGCACCGATGTAACCGAAGCGCTTTTCCAGGCACTGCAAAAAAAGCAGGTTTTCGGTTTGACTCTTGTCCGTCAAAGCGATCCTGCGTGGCGGAGCTTGCAGTTGGATACGAACTCAACATATACCCTTGACCAATTATTTGCAATCCGCAAGGCATTAAAGTGTGATGCGATATTGACCGGCACCATTACCGATTATAAGCCTTATTATCCCCATATGGCCATTGGACTTCGCTTGAAGCTTGTGGACCTGAGGGATGGGCAATTAGTATGGGCTCTTGAGCAAATCTGGGACAGTGCCGATAAAACAACTGAATATCGCATAAAAGACTATTCCCACAGTCAGATGCGTTCCGGTTTTGCGCCTTTTCATGAAGAGTTGGTGGTTGTCAGTTCGCTTAAGTTTATCAAGTTCGTAACTTATGAAGTAGCTGAAACACTAAGGACCAAAAAGCGAGTTCAAAGAGGTACTGTTCTTGTTCTAAAGGGCCGTTAGCTTTGAAAAGATGAAAATTTCGTCAAAAAAAGTTAAAGTTTTGCAAAAAACTTGCGAAAAGAATTACGGATTGAGAATTTTAAAAGACCGATAATACAATGATAGAGAAGATAGATACCAGTCAAACCCAGGAGTTTTTGAAAAAACCGTCGTCCGGGCAGCCTAATTCTGCCGAGGCTCTTCCAAACAATGGTGCGGATGTCTCCTTGCAGCTCAATTATGCCTCTTTCATTGATAAGGCAACCCAGACCCATCAAACGGACCCCAAGGATGTCCAACGAGCACACGAGCTTTTGCTGTCAGGCCAACTTGAGAGTCCGGAGAAGGTTCGAGCAGCGGCAGAAAGCATCCTAAGGCTTGGTATATAAAAGTCTAATAACAGGAAACTATTAAATCACAAGGTTGACCACGGAGGGCTGAAACCGTACACCTTAACGGATTATATGGGACTCGGCGAGGATGTTTGGTTTATTGGTCACCCCCAAATCCATCACCTCGCCATTTTTTGTTTCCAAACTGGGTCGAACACCGAAACATTGTACTGGAACCATCAGATATGGAATTAGAAACCACAATTAAGAGTAAATTTAGAAGGCTTTGGAAATACTATATCCTGCAAAGCTTATTGGCTGCCTCTGCTCTGTTCATCCTCGTACTCATCCTCGGCAGAAACAGAATGGTCTTAGTCAGCTCAATGGGTGCCACTTCCTTTATTGTCTTCGCGATGCCCAAGACCGTCTCCGCACAGACCAGACATGTTATTGGCGGACATCTGGTTGGCCTGGCCTCCGGAACCATATTTTACTTCGCCACCCTGCCTTATTTCTTTGAGTACCCCCTCGCGGTTGGAATTGCTATCTGTGTTATGGTAGCTTTGGATGTCGAACATCCCCCTGCTGCCGGTACAGCTTTGGCCGTCGTAATAAATGAGGTCTCACCTGATGTCTTTGTTACTATAATGGTAAGTGCATTATTGCTGTCTCAATGCCGCTACTACCTTAGAAACTACTTAAAAGATTTGGTATAAATTACCCTGCTTTGCTTCGAGACCTCCCGCCTGTAAATCACAAAGCCGCGCCTCAAGCGTAACAATCAAGAATCTGCCCCACCAAACCATCGTCTGCAAATTCTCTTGTTATGTTTAACCGACCTGTATGGACAACCGAATTGCTGGGGTCGCTGACATTTGCAGTAACAGTATTGCCTCTCTTGTGGTGTCTATCATTTGACCGGCTTGAATGCCGTAATGCACTACTGCCTTCGATAAGAGGAACAGAACCAATAACTCGACAGGAAATTCTCTTTACCATTTCATCACACCCCAATAAAAACTATGCTACCAAATTCGAACAACTAATTCAAGGAAAATCGAGCCGGCCTGAGCTACAAACCTGATACTTTCTTTGCTCAAGGCGATACTGTTCTTGATAAAGCAATATTATAGGAACAGGGGGGAAAATTTATGATGGATATCTATCGAGTTCGCGGCTAAAATAATCTTGTGTTTGCCTTGGTTTCGAATTTCAGTATTCGGCTTGCCAGATAGGGAATTTACTGATGCAAATCATTGCCCAATGTCCTGGATGTGGCAGCAACTGGCTTCTAAACGCCGGTTCCGCCGACAAAAGGATAAGGTGCCACAAATGCCACAGACTATTCAGAGTTCCTAAATTGGAAGAGGTGCCGAAAGCTGTTAAGGTAATAAAGCAGGCAAAGGGTGCTATTTATGTGGACGAAGCAGGTAAAACCTATGGCTAAAACCTGCCGATTATCTGGGATTATCTGAGATGACGATTGCAGCTATCCATTACCAGGTTGCGAAGATTTCTTGTGGGCTTTTTCAGGAACAGTTTTAGACTGGGGGATTTTCTTCATTGTTGGTTTGGGCTGTTCGATACCAAGGGCCTTTTCAATTCTTGCTATCCTTTTGCAAAGCTCTGTTAATTTACTATCGATGGAGTCCAATGTCTTATCTAAGCCTTGAACGTCCGTGCCAATCCTGGTTAGGTTCATTTCCATCAGGTCCATATACCGTTCCATCAAACGTTCGTAGGCATCTATGGCCCGGGCTGCATCGGTTCTGTATTCGGGTAGGGTAATTTCCGGGCGTAGCTCGTAAGTTTTTTCGCCGCCCTGAGTTGACGTGGAAAACAAAACCGCAGCTATGCAGCATACTAAACCTGCGGCAACAGCCAATAAATTCTTTTTTGTTCTCATCTGATTATCTCCTATTTCGCCTTTTTTGGGTTTTAGACCATATCTGTTTATCGGCTGAGAGCAAGCCCTGAATATCAAATATTCGAAAAAAACTGTATTTGTGACGAAAAGCATTTGAGCTTTAATTAACTCTACTTTAAGGCATGGAGCACATCAGTCAAGTTTGTCCCCGATGGAAGCGAAGGGCTTTTCGCAGCAGTTGAACGTTGTTTCCTGAATGCTCATCAACCAAGGCACGAATAAGAAATAGCAAAATATAAAAAAATCTAAAGTTTTGGGGGAATTTCTCGAAAATAACAAGGGTAAGTATATGGAAAACAAACATAGTGTTGAGTTCCTGTTGCTATATGGATAAAGTTCCAAAAAGCTTTCAGACAAAGTGGCAAAAATAATCAGGCCTGATAAATGGTAACATCCAAAACAGAGTTCGAATCACAAATCGTAGAATTAGCAAGAGAATCACTTGACAACCTTTGCGACGACACTTCCACCAAAAAAACTGGAAGCACGTGTAAGGATTTCGGAGAAAAACTTTCGCCTTTGTATCCTTCTTGTATCGACAGGGAAGAAGACAAGGCAATAGCCAAAGCCGATGAAAAACCAAACGCTTATGTCGTTCCTTACGCCGTGGCAAAAGCCTATATCAAAGCGATAGCTAAAGCTGAACAAAAGGCCGGGGCTGAAGCAGCAAAAGCGATAGCGAGTGTCAAATCTGAATCCGAAGAAAAGGCAATAGCTTACACCAAGACAATAGCCAAAATCAAGGATGAAGCGGCAGCGACCTTAGCTAAACTCAAAGCTGAAGTTGAAGAAAAGGCAAAGTCCTACGCCAAAGCAACAACCAAAGCAGACGACGAGGCAAGGACTAAGGCATTTATGATAGCGAGGCACGCTGAAGCTAAGTCCAAAACCGAAGCTGAAGAAAAGGCAAAGGCTTACATCAAGACAATAGCCAAACTCAAAGCTAAATCCAAAGAAAGGTCAAAGGCTCACGACAAGACAATAGCCAAAATCAAGGCCGAAGCGAAAGAGACAATGGCTAAGCAAAAGGCAAAGTCAGAGGCCAAAGCGGTAGAGGCAACAGCTAAGGTAAAAGCCGAATCCGAAGAAAAGGCAAAAGCTTATGATAAGACAATAGCCAAGGTCAGAGCCGAAGCCGAAGAGACAATAGCCGCACAAAAGGCAAAGTCAGAGGCC
>CAZQYB010000009.1:0-11036 GCA_964597535.1 uncultured Pirellulales bacterium
AAGCAGAAGAGACAATAGCTGCACAAAGGTCAAAGTCAGAGGCCGAAGCGGAAGAAGCAATAGCCAGAGTCAAAGCTGAGGCTGAGGAGGCGATAGCTAAGGTAAGAACCGAATCTGAAGAAAAGGCAAAAGCTTATGATAAGACAATAGCCAAAGTCAAAGCCGAAGCCGAAGAGACAATAGCCGCACAAAGGTCAAAGTCAGGGGCCGAAGCGGAAGAAACAGTAGCTAAGGCCAAAGCTGATGCCGAGGAGGCGATAGCTAAGGTAAGAGCCGAATCTGAAGAAAAGGCGAAAGCTTACGACCAGACAACGACAAAACAAAAGGAAAAGTCAGAAGCTGAAGCTCAAGAAGCAACAGCCAGTGCAAAAACCAAATTCGAAGAAAGGGCAAAGGCTTACGAACAGATAATAGCCAAAGCCGCAGAAGCGATAACCAAAGTCAAAACTGAAGCTGAAGAGACAATAGCAAAACAAAAGGGAAAGTCAGAAGCTGAGACTGAAGAAGCAATAGCTAAGGTCAAAGCTGAATCCAAAGAAGCAATAGCCCAGGCCAAAGCTGATACTGAGGAGACAATAGCCAGGGTCAAAGCCGAAGCCGAAGAGACAATAGCCGCACAAAAGGCAAAGTCAGAGGCCAGAGCGGAAGAAGCAATAGCTAAGGTAAAAGCCGAAGCTGAAGAAAAGGCAAAAGCTTATGACAAGACGATGGCCAAGGTCAAAGCCAAAGCCGAAAAAAGGGTAAAAGTTTATGACAAGATAATAGCCAAAGTCAAAGCCGAAGCCGAAAAAAAGGCAAAGGCTTATGACAAGACAATAGCCAAAGTCAAAGAAAAAACCAAAACAATAGCTAAGATGGATAAGAGTAAAGAACTGGTAATGGGTCGAGTTCCCGAAACCATTCAAAGAATGGTGGCACAACCTCCGGCGAACCTTCTAAGCGAGCACGTACTCACGGCGGTATCTGCAAAAGACATTATGCAAAAAGACATCATCTGGGGCGGTCCGGATGGTAGCATACAGCAGGCGCTTACAAAGATGGAGCAACACGACGCTGCCTATATGATGATAGGTCAGAATGGAGTACTGGAGGGTATTGTATCAAAGTCTGACCTGACAGGAGCAATTAGTCCTTACCTGCGACCCGTATTTGCAAAATGGTGCCGACCGCTGGATAATGCTACCCTTCAAATCAAGATAAAATGGATAATGAGTAGTACTGTTCATACTATAACGCCGGAGACGCCGTTTGCGGAAATAACTGAGAATATGCGCCGGTTCGGTGTGCGATGTTTGCCTGTGGCGGACCCACAGGGCAAAATACGAGGATTGGTAACAGTGTTCGACGTATTCAGAGCGTTACTAAAGTACAATTCGAACATTTCTACCGCATCGGGCGATACACAATAAGTCGGGCGATAACAACATTTCTCTATTCGCCTGAAATGCCGTAGCCGGATGGGGGTTGTGGGCTTTTAGTCGATTCTGTTATCCAGGTCGTTAGTTTTTGGATTTGTTTATTTAGCCTATCTACTCCCTGGGTATTGCGATACTGGATGATTTCGAGGTTTTGCCTGACCTCAGCGAGTTCATTTCGAACGGTTTTTGCTTCCGCTCTGGAGTTGTCCAGTTCGTTTTGGATACGTTTGATTTCTGCTCTGGACTTGTCCAGTTCGTTTTGGATACGTCGGGTTTCTGTTCTTGAGTTGGTCAGCTCGTTTTGGAGGACTTTGACTTGTTGGTTAGCTTTTATTAAATCGTTATACACTGTTTGGATATTTGCGTATGCCAGGTCAAGCTTGCCAAGCTGGATTTGTTTGTCCATATAGAACCAGATATTGCTAAGAAGGGCGGCCAAAAGAAATACTATCGAAAAAAGCGCGACAACTCGCCAGGTGCGTTTGGATTTCAGTTGTGCAGCCGGGTCATCCTCTTGCGATTCTTCGCAAAGCGAGCTCTCGATCAAAGGACCAAACTGAATTTCATCATCCTGGATGATTTGAGGTGGTTGGGGCTTTTCCTGGCTTTCTATGGATTTACCGGAGACTGTTTCTATCAACTTGTTAATAATTTGAGAGGCTTTACGAAACATTCGACTAACTACTTGACATCTTTTTTTTGCTTTGATTGAAAAATTGCTCGATTGAGCAGGTTTAGCGATAGTTTCGCGCGCATCCGGACGAATGATTTGTGTGCGGTTACCTATTTTTTCAACTTGGCCATTTTCATCATTGGGCGTCTTTATCGGCTTGTCCGTAGTTTCGGAGGATGTGTGAAGCATATCTTCAACTAATGCGGATATCGCTCCAGCTTTAATGGACTCGTCGTTCAATTTTGTATCTTTATTAGCGGTTTTAGGAACATTTGGGACCTCGTTTTGCGGTCTCTTTGCAAAATGGGAACCCTTATCGACAGGTTTCGTTGCTCCCTCGGTGGCTGCAGATGTATAAAGGTATGGACTGAGAGGCACATCGACAACAAACGTTTTGCCTTTGTATCTTCTTATCTGGACAACGCCCAGCTTTCCACATTCCTCAATGATGCCTCTGGATAATCCCTCGCGGGCCGCATATTTATCGATTGACAAGAGCGACCTTTTAAGCTGCAAAGTCATCCCGGCTTCTTCGGGAGTTATCTGGTTTGGGCTCGTTTCCATCTTTAGTCCCTGTTACGAATTACGTTAGTAACCATATAGATTATCGGCCTTTCAGAGCAGTTTTCTTGAATTATATTAGTATCGCGTGATGCGTATTGTGTATTTTGCACTCTCCGGAAGCCGGTAATCAATCATCAATAATCAATTGATTCAGGGGCCGACCCAGGAAACCGTAAGGGTTTGCGTGGCAGTATATGTGCCCGCATCGGCCAGATCGTTAGCAGCATTCCGGGGTCGTGCCCTGACCCGAAGCGTTACTACTACGTCGTTGTCGTCCGCCACGTGCGTAATCTGAACCGGAGGCACAAGGAATTGGTCATAGTCCGTCAACACGGCTTCGGACGCCCCAGTCTCCGTCACCCCATCACCATCAAAGTCCAATTTATATCTGGTGATTAGATAGTCGCCGGTCGGCCCATCCAGCCGAGCCGTCGTGCTGTTGTCCGCGGAGATTTCTGCATCGCCGCTCGTAAAGAGCGTAACATTCGAACTGCCGTTCTCACTTTGGCTTTGTGTCGTGAGGTCAGCCAGCACAATCGAGGCGAAATCGCTCTCCCAGTACATAAAATCTTCGCTCATAAGCACCGAAGAACAAATCAAAGCCAGGCAAACAGATGTGATTCTTTGTGTTACTGTCAACTTCATTTGTTCACGGGGACCCTTTACCTGAAGATTCACGTTTCTTTCCCGCATCGAGCATAGTGACTATCTCCCGCAGACTCTTAAGCTCCTCCTCCACGCTGGGTCCAGGCCTGTCGTGATAGTGGTTGGAAACGGTAATTTTCCCTTCATCATCTATGTCGAGCATATTGACCGCATTGCGCAAGCCTTTAATTACTTCTTTGGCCCCGGGTTGTTGTGTGCCTGAATGGTCACGTGGATTTCGCACATCGAGCAAATCAACTACTTCCTGTAAGCTCTTAAGTTCTTCTTCCACGTCGAGCATATTGTGGCGGTCGGAAAGGGGATTTTCCCCTTCCTTCATCAGCCGCGGTGTAATGAAGATTACCACTTCCTTTTTCACCGTTTTGGTATCTTTCGACTTGAAGATACCGCCCACAAGTGGAATTGAACTAAGGACGGGTACCCTTTTGTCCTTGGTGTGTTCCTGGTTTTCAACAAGCCCTCCTATAACAATTGCATCGCCATTCTTAACCCGGACACATGTATCCGCCTTACGCCGGCGAATTATCGGCAGGTCACCTGAAACGTTCCCTGCTATCTGATTCTGACGAGAAGTCACATCGCTGACTTCGGTGAGAACATCAACTGTAATGTCACCATTATCGCCTATGTGCGGCGTTATTTCCAGGGTCACACCGGATTTAATTACCTCAAGCTCTGTCCGCAGTCTGCTCGTGGCACCGTAAAGGTCTGTAGCAATGGTGAAGTATTCATCGAGCGATACATCTATAGTAGCTTTTTCCCCGTTCAGGGTGGCTACACGGGGACGCGACCTTATCTTGGCTTTCTCTTCGCCGACCAGCGCCCGAAGACTAAAAAGCAGTTGCGTCAACTCACTTTTAGGTACGCTTGTGTAACGCGCTATACCCGCAAAGGAGCCCAGTCCCTCGGTCATACTGAAACTGTTGTGCTGGTCGGAGTATTCCCAGTTTATACCGAATTCCTCGCTGGCTTCTTCCTGTAGCTCTACAACAAGCACTTCAAGCACCACCTGTTGGCGTGGAACATCCAGCTTGCCAACGATTTCCATAATACGTTCCATAATTTCGGGCAGCGTATAAACCAGCACTTCATTCGGCCTTTCACCGCTGGTTACATACCGCTGGGCAGATGCCGGCAGGGAAGATATAAGATGCTTTGCGCTTATATACTTCAGGTAGAGCCGTTTCGAGTTTGCGATTTCCATAAAACTCGGACACGTAGGACTTCCGCAGCTAATAAGGTAAAACCGCTTATTTTTTCTATGAATAAAAAGCCCGCGACCGGCCACAAGCTCCTGCAGACATTCTTCCAGGGGCTTGCCCAGACCCGCATCCAATGAAACAAGTGGGTCAGGCACATGAGGGCACAGGGCTATAACCACACCTGTCTCTACCGATATGTCACGGAAAACCTGTGCCAAGGGCACGTCAACCCATACATTGTTAACCATTATCCTGCCGGTATCAGTCGCCCCAGACCGAACCTCGGCAGCACCGACATACAGGGCCAGACAAAACAACAGTATAAACAGTACCGCCGTCGCTGTTTTCCACTGCTTCTGTTTTTGTCCGGCCGTTAATGCAACCATAACCACTATGCTCACTTATTTACCGCAATACGGATGGGAATTTTGCGCAGTTCAACGTTACTTTGGCCTTGAACGATTAGGCCCGAGTGCTCTGTTTCCACGCAGATAGTCCCCTTGTACTCACCCGGTTGCGCATCAATGGGTATCCTGACGATGCAAATCACGCTCCGCTGCGTATTCGGAGCAAGGGCAAGCTCGTCCGATTTGAATTCCAGCCAACCTTCCGGCAAACTATCAGTCTCCTGCCGACAACGAATAGCGACAGTACTTAAACCGCGATTCGCAACCCAAAATTGTGCAGTAGTGAAACGCCCTGGGTTTAGTGTTAGTTCAAGCTCCTCCGGTCTGAGCTCCAACATCTCTATACTATCTTCCGTAAAATTCTCAGCCCATTGCTGTGCTAATTCATCACCTATTGTAAGCTCCGTATCCTTGATTATTTTACGTCTATATCCAATTGTGTTGTCTCCATATTCTGCACCAACAGGGTCAAAAACCACTCGCAATTTATATTGCCCGGTTGGCAATGGCTGAGACATTACCCCGGTAAAGCAACGGCTGTCACCGGGGAAAATTCGCCTGCGGCTTGTGTACAATGGAATAGAAGCCCTCCGACGCCAGTTCGCCGAATAGAGAAACGCCTTTCCATTTGCGATAAAGGCCACCAATCCGTCGTTTTTCAACTCGGCATTGATTTTAAGTGTGTGCTCCTCTTGACTCTCCTGAGAAATCTCCTCCAGGGCTGATTCTTCGCCACCCATCTGCTCCGGGCCAAATTCAGGCATACATACATTGGCATCAATAACGCTTCCTCGTGCAATATAATTTCTCCTTGCGACGTGTACGAACACCCCGGACGCGGTCTGCAATGCAATCTGTACACCTTTTTCGCGTTTTTGGGGATTGCCCAGTTTCACCATAACGGCGGCCCAGTAGTCTCCGTCTGCGCTCGCAGGAACCGATACCTTTGCTTTTAGCTCTTTGGATTCACCGGGCTCGAGAACAAATTGGCCGGCATCGAAACTGATCCACTCAACCGCCGAACGGAAATGCTTCTGCTCTTCGCCGAAGGAAAGTTTTCCCTGTGGCGAAACCGTGAAATCAACCACCTCCACACTGACCTTGCAGGGGCGAGTTTCAGGGCCTCTGTTTGTATTGGTTACAGTTATTGAGAAAGATGCCTGCTTTTCTGGTTTGACTATAACCCATTGCTGCAGGGGACTGACCGCCATTCCAGCCAAGCAATTGGCAGGCAAGGCCGACAAGCTCAGAATGAGAAATCCTGCTGCAATCCGGCGAATTATGTTGCAATCTCTTTTCATATTTACCGTCGCAGTGCGCCTGGTTGAGATAATACGCGTTCGGTAGCGAAGCAGGGAGTGCTCTCGCCCCTTATCTGCATCTCCAGCTATATGATGATAAACCCAAGTTAGCTTGCCCAGGCGGCTGTAAGAGTCTGAGTACAACTATAGGCACCCGAATCGGCTACCTGGCCGGTATCGTTGGACGCCTGGACGTACAATGTGACATCAATTGCTCCATCGCCGTCGCTGTGTGTTACAGTTGCCGCAGTCCCACTCAAAAACTGGTCGTATGTTTGATAAGTCGCTCCCTTCGCTCCAGGTGTGCCAAACGTCTCAGGACCCGCACTGGCGTCGAATGCTATCTTGTATTCTGTAACAAGCGTGTCAGTACTGGCTCCGTCATTATCCAATTCAGCTGCCACCGTGTTATCGGCGGTGATGCTTACATCTCCGTTTGTGTAGAGTGTAACTGTTTCATTGTCCTCCACCTGAGTGTTTTGAGCAGTGATATTGGCCAGGGTAATAGCAGTGAAATTACCCGACCACTCCATAATCTCAGCGACAGTTACCGATATGTCACATGTGGCATCGGCATTAACTGGAGCAGCTAATACCAAATTCGAAGTAAGGCACAACCATAATCCTGCCAGAAACAAAACTTTAGCTAAATTTTTCATAATTTATCCCTGTTTCATAAGTTGCCCCCCATTTTTATTCAATTACCGTAATATTTTTCGTTTTTGTGCTTCCGCACCATATCCTCGCTATCGGTCTTATCAAGCTGCTGCTTTATGTCATTTTATCCTTTCACCCCCCCAGCAACACACTCCCGCCTTTAGTATTTTTTTAAGGTAGGCCAACCCTCCAAGGTCCGAATATGCAAAGTGCTCAAGGCCGCTTTTCGGGCAAAAATTCAGGATTGAAGCTGGCACCAATACTTTTGTATCCGGCTGTTGACCTAAACTACCACAGCCGCTCTTAAGAAATTAACTTACCACTCTTTTCAATTACAATCCTAACGAGTCCTATAAGTTCGGCTTCTTTGAATTTTCTTGACTTTCCCCTTCTGATTTTGATACAATGGTTGCAGGTGGAAGGTAGAAAATGAGAAGCTATTTATTCATCGCGGTATTAGCAGTATTCGTCTTGTCTTTGGCTCCGCTTTTGGTGTCGGCCCAGCCGCCGCCTGTCAGTGCCTCCTGCAGGATAACCTGCACCGTCGCCGACATCGTGGAGTGGTCGGACGCCGACTTTCCGCCCATCGAGCTGCCGGACCTTACAAGCGAAAACAGCCAGGTCTCCGGCAGTGCCCCGCTTGCGCTCTACACGAACGGCGATGTAACAATCACCGCTGACAACTCTGATACTGCTCAGCTCTCGAAAGATGCCCTTCATAAACTCCTCACAGAATACCGCCTCGAATATGATGCCGGCACAGTGGCCTGGAGTGACTATGGTTCGTTCCTCAGCAAGGGCTCAACAGTAAAACATATTCCCGGCGACGGAGCCGTCGAGGTTATCCTCTCAGTCCGGGCCTCATACGACAGCAAAGCCCCACCTGCTCAAGGTGATTACACCGCCACACAAACCCTTACCGTCTGCTGGAAATCCTGAGGCGAAGCCGAATCCGGCCCGGGCCGCAAATCCCGCCGGAACTGGTCATCTAAAATCTTAAAATAATCAAAATTTTATTTGACTTATTTTCCCCGCCTAATACAATTTATCTGATAATAATTATAAGAAGGAAGCATACGGCGGGGTGCATGCTTATTATTGGCTGTTTCTCTGGCCGAACGGGGGTAATTCGCACCCATTTCACGCTATTCGTTTATTGAAAAAATAGCTAATATATTGGGCATTGCCGGAATGTAGCTGTCGCGTTAGAACGTGAGGGATGCACAGATGGATGGCTCGACATACTAAAACTCAAGTATAGATACAAGATGAGAAAAATCGTCGATGTACAGATAGGGCAGGTCGAAACAGGACGGGGCGAAGTAATATTGCAATCGAAGGCGATTGGCTCCTGCATCGCCATTGTTGCCTACGACGCTGCAAAAAATATTGGGGCAATGGCACACGTTATGCTGCCCGGCAGAGCCCCTCTCAGGAAAGTGCCCGAAAGAACGAAATATGCCGCCGATGCCATCGACGCCATAGTCAGCAAGATGGCCCGGCTGGGGTCGAAAACCGACGATATCGAAGTGGCCCTGGTCGGGGGTGGAAACATACTCGGCAGGAAAGACGACACCATTTGCAAAGACAATATCGAATCAATCCTAAAGCTGTTGGCGAAAAAAGGCCTGAAAGTAAGAGCCAGGGCCTTAGGAGGTATGAACAGAAGAAGCGTCTCTCTCGATATCAAACGCGGAATCGTATCCTATAGCGAAGGTAACGGCAGCCAAATGCAACTATGGAGAGCACAGAAAATCTCAGAATAAGATTGTCCCTCATTACTATCTATTAAGAGGTCAGAAAAATGGCCAGGCAAACAAAGCATCCGCCGGACGACGACAAGTCACGCGCTACTGAGCAGCAGCTCAAAGCCGCCAACCAGCAATTACGGGCCAGCGAGCAGCAGCTAAAAGCTGCCAACCAACAATTACAGGCCGAAGTCACCGAGCACAAAAAAGCGGAGGAGGAGTTACGAGAAAGTGAAGAGCGGTACAGAGAGCAGTTTGAGCATGCATTGGATGCAATATTCGTAGCAGATGCAGAAACGGGGATATTGGTTAATTGTAACCGAGCAGCGTTGAAGCTGGTCGGCAGAGCCAAGTCTGAACTGATAGGCCAGCATCAGCGGATTCTTCATCCGCCCGAGGAAACGGGAGTAGAGGAAGGCTTTAGCAAGAGCTTCAAAAAACACCTCAAAGAAAAAGAAGGTCAGATTTTGGAGGCGAAGATTATTACCAAAGAGGGGCAGATAAAGGATGTTATAATAATGGCTAACCTGGCGGAGATTGGGGGCAAGAAGTTATTGCGAGGGACGTTCCGTGACATCACCGAAAGCAATCGGGCGGAGAAGGCGCTGCGGGAAGAGAGAGACAGGGCTCAGAAACATCTCAACATAGCAGAGGTAATATTCATTGCCGTTAACGCCAGAGGAGAGGTCACTCTTGTAAACAAAAAGGGTTGTGAGGTTCTGGGTTACGACGAGGCAGAAATCATTGGCAAAAACTGGTTTCATAATTTTCTGCCGAAACGCCTGAGGAAAGAAGTAAAAGCTGTTTTTAAAGAACTTATGGCAGCAAAAGTAGAGCCCGTCGAATATTTTGAAAATCCTGTGCGGATAAAAAATGGCGGCGAGAGAATAATCGCATGGCACAATACGACACTCCGCGATGAAAGCGGAAACATCACTGGAACCCTCAGTTCTGGCGAGGACATCACCGAACGCAAGAAGGCAGAAGAAGCGCTGAAGGCCACAAACCAGCAACTACGCGCGAGCGAGCAGCAGCTTCGGGCTGCGAACGAACAGTTACAGGCCAGCGAGCAGCAGCTAAGGGCCACAAACCAGCAGCTACGCGCCAGCGAGCAGCAGCTAAAGGCCGCCAACCAGCAATTACAGGCCAGCCAGCAGCAAGCTTCTTGCCTATCAGGGGCAGCTAAAATCCCTCGCTTCACAACTGACGCTGACCGAGGAGCACCAA
This sequence comes from uncultured Pirellulales bacterium, assembly GCA_964597535.1. GTDB lineage: Bacteria > Planctomycetota > Phycisphaerae > Sedimentisphaerales > Anaerobacaceae > CAZQYB01. The sequence goes on from CAZQYB010000009.1 coordinate 9,864, forward strand.
AGGCACCAAATCGCCACGGAGCTGCACGCCACAATTGGCCAGTCTCTGGTCAGTTCTAAGCTCCAATTGGACACGCTCCACGCATCTCTACCTTCAGGAGGTGACCTGGCCAGGACTTTAGAGCAGGTTACAAACCTCCTCGATGAGGCCGTTCAGCAGACCAGGACACTGGTATTTGATTTGAGTTCTCCTGTACTCTATGAGTTGGGCTTTGAGACGGCTGTGGCCGACTGGCTCGACGAACAAATAAAGGAAAAGCACGGTATCAAGACCGAATTTGAAGATGATGGTCAGCCCAAGCCCATCGATAACGACATCCGCGTACTTCTGTTCCGGGACGTGCGAGAACTGCTTATCAATGTCGTCAAGCACGCCCACGCTGCTAAAGTGAAAGTCTCTATCGGCAAATCCGGCAGCCAGATAGAGGTCAGCGTTGAAGACGATGGATGGGGGTTCGACCCTAAGGAAATCACAGCAACCGGCACTAAAAAAGGCGGATTCGGGCTTTTTAGTATCCGTGAGCGATTAGAACAGTTAGGAGGCCATATCGAGATTAAATCCGCACCCGGCTGCGGGTGTAAGATTACGATGATGGCCCCGCTGAAAGAAGAAAACATTAAAAATGGGGGATAATTATTATGGCAACACGAATTCTGTTAGCTGAGGATCACGGAATCACACGTCAGGGCCTGCGCTCCCTGATTGAAAAGGAACCTGATATGGAAGTGGTCGGCGAAGCCAAAGATGGCCGAGAGGCGCTTGAACTTGTGCGGCAGCTCGTCCCGGATGTAGTAATTACCGACATCACGATGCCGAATCTCAACGGCGTCGATGCCACACGGCAGATTGTCCACGACTTCCCGCAAGTCAAGGTAATTGCCCTGTCAATACACTCCAAAACAGCGTTTGTTACCGGCATGCTCAAGGCCGGCGCCTCGGGTTATCTATTGAAGGAATCTTTGTTTGATGAGCTTCTCGAAGCCACACGAACCGTATTGGTCGGCGGCACCTACCTTAGCCCTAAAATAGCCGGCGTGGTGGTTGACTCCTTCATAAAGGGCCTGGACCCCCTCGCCGAGTCGTCGTTGGACACTCTCACAAAGAGGGAACGCGAGGTACTTCAAGGCGTAGCCGAAGGAAAAAACACCAAGGAGATTGCTTTAGAGCTGCACG
>CAZQYB010000009.1:11136-32537 GCA_964597535.1 uncultured Pirellulales bacterium
CTTCAAGGCGTAGCCGAAGGAAAAAACACCAAGGAGATTGCTTTAGAGCTGCACGTCAGTACCAAGGCCATTGAGTCGAACCGCCGCAAAATTATGGAAAAGCTCCACGCCCACAGCATCGCCGAGCTTGTCAAGATTGCCATCCTTGGTGGCCTGACCTCTCTCGAGCCGTGATTACTGCGAAGCAGAGCAGAGCAAAAACTCCGCAAAACCGTATTATCAATACTGATATCGCGGCTCACAGCGGTTATCTCAAGCTGGACACTTAAAAAATAATTCGTAACCGTTCACGGGTTAATATGCTGAATTTTGGGCATTTTATCCGCCACAGACGGATTACGAGGAGCGAAGCGACGAAGCAATCTCAATCTTCGCCCTCCGTCATTGTGAGAAGCAGGGTGCCCTCTGTCATTGCGAGAAGCGAAGCGACGAAGCAATCTCAATTCTGCGAAGACCTGAGATTGCCGCGGCCCGTCTCCAGCGGGCCTCGCAATGACGCAGAAACACCGTCTTGCCCCCGTGAACGGTTACAAATAATCTACGTCAAAAATTCAAGAAAAACCGCTCGCTCTGCCGATGTAATAAACTATCTTTTTGGGGGTCTGAACATGGGGGTTTTGGTGGTCCGATAGTAGGTTCTGGAAAGTCCGATAGTAGTCTTTGCGAGATTCATTTTCAGCAATAAGCTATCTACTTTTCACTGCCGTTCGACCGATAAAACTATAAATCGGACAGCTTAAGACACGATAGAGGTTAATTTGGTAGCTGTGGGGGGCACGGTAGCTGCCAAACGTTGAGTATTAGTTGTGCCGGGGGGTTACCAGTCCAAACTGGTCGGTAAGCTGTCTCGTCGAGGGAAGGCCTTGTCTATAAGAAAAAAACGTGGACAAGGCCTTCTTAATAAAAGTCCGGTCTATCCCGCACAAAACCTCCACTTTGTTAACCTACCCGTGCAGGTAAACTTCCCAGCCCATATAATTGTCCAGGGCCTCGGCAATTGCATCGGCTTTTTGCGAAATGTTCGCAGCAACGTGATGCTCGAACCCCATCCTGCAGATGTATTGCATAAGTCCCTGCAAATTCGGTACTTTCATAACACCGTAGCCGCCGAAAGTATCGAGCTTATCGTTTGTAAACTGACCCTCGCCCACATAAGCACTTACGACTCCGGCGCAATCATCGGTAGTAGTCCTGCAGAAAGTTGCTTTGTTTGGTGCTATTCTGCCGACGACAGTGCCGTACGTATTTTCTTTGCCTACGGCCCCGGCGATAATCTCCTGGAAGTCCATCTTTGAGCTCTTGAAGAATGACTTCGGCAAATTACTGCAGTGAAACAAAACGCACTTATCCGGGTCGGCTCCATAGTTATTGTTCCAGTCCAGAATAGCGCTCGGCATCCCGCTGGCCAACTGCAGAATGTACATCCCCAACAAGCCCGTAACATCAACCTCACAAGCACTCGGTACCAGCGCCTCGCTCATCATACTCATAAGCGCGCAGGGCACTATCCCGAAAAATTCCTCAAGACTCGTCCAGCACTGAATAGCCGTGCCGTCAAGTTCCATACCCCTGACCCATTCATCTACTACGGCACCGAATTTGGCCATCTTCAAAAGCTTATCTGCCGGAATAGACTCGGTCGAAACGTACTTCTTGATGGCACTTAACTTCCGCTTAACCAATCTGTCGTTATCGGCAAGTAATGCAACTCTTCCGAGGATTTCGGACAAATCTATTGTCTCTATTGAAATGCCCGAAAGCTCCAGAATCTTTTCGCTGTAGCGGACGGTATTGAATGCACCGGTCCGCGCACCGATGGCACCGAACCTTGCGCCCTTAAGACCCCTGACAATCCTGCACACCGAAGCGAAATCGTCCAGCTCTTTCTTGAATTCGGCCGATGCAGCTTTAACGGTATGTGATTTCGTCAGAGTGTATGGAATACCTGCCTGCCTTAGATTATTGCAGACGCTGATTTTACCACAGAAAGAATCCCGCCTGTTTGCGATAGTCATTTTTCCCTCTATATCCGGCTCGGCCTGAACCAGAATCGGCACATCAAGCCCTGAATGCTTGATGGTTTCTGCAACACCTTTCTCATCGCCAAAGTTTGGAAGCGTTACAATCACCCCATCAATCAAGTCAGCTTTCTGAGCGAAAAGAGCAGCACACTTTTTCGCGTCGGCAAAAGTCTCAACCGCACCGTATTTCGTATCCTGCATCGGCAGGGATACGGAGCCAAAGCCGTTCTTCTTGAGCACATCAAGTATGTCTTTTCGCCCCTGTTTAGCTAATACATCGGGGAAAAAACCTCTGTTTCCAACAATCACCCCAAACGTGGTCTTTTTCATTTTTCATTCTCCTATCTCTTCTGCGTTCTTTCGCAACAAAATTACGTTGATTGTCTAAAACCTTTCGATGTGAGCCGTAAAGAAACATTTTAACGCCTGCCGGTTTACACCCGGTTTTGGCCTCACAAACCGCCACTGCTAATTCTTCATACATTTGCTTTGTCTTTTATACTCAATAATTCCTTCATCACGTTTGCCATTTTGCCGGAGTAGCTCTCTATACCAAAGGCATCGTGGAGCTGCTTGTAAAGTGAATAAAGTTGTTGATAAGCCCTTTGATTTTCAGGAATCGGTTTGAAAGTCCTCTCTTTTATCCCACACATAGCGGCCTGAGCTTCGGGGACATTTTTATAGCCGCCTCGCTCTTTGCCCGCAACAACAGCACCCGCTATGGCGGAACCCAGCGCGCAAGTCTGAGCCGAGCGTGATATCTTCATCTCCCTGCCGGTTACGTCAGCATAAATCTGCATAAGCAAAGGATTCTTCTCTGCTATACCGCCGCAATTAATAACCTCTTTTACTTCAACTCCGTATTCCTCGAATCTGTTGATAATCGTAAGGGCCCCGAACGCCGTCCCCTCAATCAATGCCCTGTAAATCTCTTCCGGCTTGGTATGCAGCGTCTGGCCCACCAACAGCCCCGTCAGTCTCTGGTCAACAAGTATCGTTCTGTTGCCGTTGTTCCAGTCGAGCGCCAGCAGGCCGGACTGACCCGGTTTTAACCTGGCCGCCTTTTCGGTTAGTGCCTTATGACTGCCCGCCGATTCGCCGCCCGGCTGGATATAATTCACAAACCAGTTGAAAATATCGCCTACCGCCGACTGTCCTGCTTCCAGTCCGAAGAAACCCGGCACGATGGAGCCGTCAACTATGCCGCATATCCCCGGAATATCAGGGAAACCCTCGGTCGCTTCCGACACAAGCATATCGCATGTACTTGTGCCGATTATTTTCACTAACTTACCCGGAGCAATACCTGAGCCGACAGCGCCTAAGTGAGCGTCAAAAGCCCCAACCGCAACCGGAATACCGACGGCCAATCCTAACTTCTGCGCCCATTCTTCGGTGAGCTTTCCCGCCGACACCTCCACAGTGTAGGTCTCTTTATACAGCCGGTCGTAAAGCTCGCCGAGTTTAGCATCCAGCTTCGCAAGAAAATCCTTCGCCGGCAGCCCACCCCATTGATTGGCGAACATCGCTTTATGGCCGGCTGCGCATCGGCTCCGTTTAACAACATCCGGTTTGCCTGTCCCCGTCAGCACTCCGGGGATATAATCTGCGCATTCAACCCAGCTATAGGCAGCATCAAAAACCTTCGGGTCGGACCGCAGACAATGAAGAATCTTGCTGAAAAACCATTCCGACGAATATGTCCCGCCGCACTTGGCCAGATACTCCGGATGCTCCTTCGCCGCCAGCTCCGTAATCTGGGCCGCTTCGGCATAACCGGTATGGTCTTTCCAAAGCCAGGCACAGGCGTTCGGATTATCCTTGAATTCATCTAACATACTCAACGGCGTCCCGTCCTTATCAACCGGTATCGGCGTCGAGCCGGTCGTGTCAACACCAATGCCTATAACCTCGTTTGCGTCGAAGCTCTTGTCGATTTTCTTCGCCTCGGCAATCGCCGCTTTAACCGTAACTTCGGTACCCTTTAGGTAATCAGCGGGGTTCTGCCTCGCCAGATTGTGGTCCGATGAGTCAAGAATGATGCCGGCCTCGCCGGTTTTGTACTCGTACACGCAACTGCCAACCTCGTTGCCGTCAGCAACATCGACTATAAGGCACCTTACAGAGTTGGTCCCGTAATCCAAACCAATTGCGTATGCCATACTTTGTCCTCCTATCAAAATCCTACAGTTCGCCCCCTTTCCTGCTTCCGCAGGAAGCAAGGGGGCGATAAGTTACAAAATGGGGCTCCTAAACTGTAACGATAATAAACACCTTAACCGCAAGTTTCAAGTATCCAGTCTCAGCGATTTTTGCCGAAATAGGCCGTGACGCCGGAAATCGACTGCTCTGAGCAAAATATATTGCAACATCACTTCCGAATAGGTAGAATTCCCGCCGAGCGGTTCATTGTTCGGTGTTCCTCGATGAACAATGAACATTTAACTATGAACTCTGTTCTGAAAGGATGTTTTGTGGCAACATTTCAAATTCTTGGCCAGGCAACACTTGGGACCTGAGATTGGGTAGTTATAGCCGTTTATTTTGCCATCCTGCTGGGCATCGTCTGGTGGGTTATCCAGTGATATTCGTAACGCGTCGCGCCGTTGGGCGACTATCATTTGCTCAGCATAATATTGTTGAAGGATTCTATTTCCTCGAAGGCCCCCTGTGCGTTGCGCCAACGACCGAGTTGGATCTCGTTGGCATCTTCCGAAGGTTGATACAGGCAATATCTGACGTAAGGGCAGTCTATGAATTTCATTTTGTCAGTATCATGGTTATCGGCGTTCTCGGTAATAAGAACGTGTCCATCCGGTAAAACAACCACCTGATAAAATGAGAGGCTTTCATCCGAATGGATACGTTTGCCTGAAGGGCACTGCCGATTGAGCTCGTGAAGAATTGCCTCTATCGCAGGAATGTTTTCCTCTTTGAGGTGCAGATTCTTATCGGCCAGGGCCTTAGCTATCTCTCTCAGATTTCCTATGCAAGCTACCCGTGCGCAGTATTCAAGACGGCTGTTGTCAGCGATGTGCTTGCGGAAGATAATAACCAAAGCGAAAAAGAGCAGAACCGCTATCAGTATACTTAGCATTCGGCTCATAATAGAACGCATCCTCAATAGTCCGACCTTCCGAACCATGGAACCCGGCACCTTTCCGCATAGTACTTACGCGACACTCGCCTCAAGACCCGGGTTCTGCCAGAAGCAGATCGCGTCAGCAACACTGCTCCGACTTTCAGTTCTTGCACAGGCTCGGCCACAAGGGAATTTTCCTACTTCCACTTCAGTTTGTCAATGTCCTTGGCCTTGACCCACTCACCGTGGCCATCAACAAAGCACACGTTGCAGCCCCTCTCAAAGTGATTTGTGATGCTAAGTATTTCCGGTCCACCAGATTGGTTCCAGCCGCCCTTAGTCTCGAACAGTAGTACGACATCGCCCGGCGAATTGGGCTCGGCGTTTGGATTCATTGCATAATGACTTCGTCCTTCTCCTCCCGCAGGACACTTAAATCGCTCCTCATCCACATCAGTGTGCTCAAGAAGCAAGTCGCACCATTTATCCGAGGAGGGGAACAGTTGCTTGTGCTCACCTGCATACACATTCATCGCGTGTCCCAAGGCAACTAAATTAAGAGCGCATCTCTTCCAGTTTTCTCGGACGGAATCGAACATGCAAAGAGCCGCAACAATTGCTGCCGCTATGACAACAACAACCAACAACTCGATTATTGTAAAGCCGTCCCTTTTCATAGTGTGTCCTTTCTGCCAGCAGGTGTTCTTCTCCGGTTGTCGGCTTTCAGTATTGCCGTCTGTTCCAGCCGTTGTCTGTCCTCCTATCAAAATCCTACAATTCGCTCCCTTTCCTGCTTTTGCAGGAAGCAAGGGGGCGATAAGTTACAAAATGGGGCTCCCAAATTGCATTGATGATAAGCGCCTTTGCACTAAGTTTCAAGTATCCAGTCTCAGCGATTTTTGTCAAAACAGGCCGTGACACCGGAAATCGACTGCTTTGAGCAAAATATATTGCAACATCACTTCCGAATAGGTAGAATTCCCGCCGAGCGGTTCATTGTTCGGTGTTCCTCGATGAACAATGAACATTTAACTATGAACTCTGTTCTGAAAGGATGTTTTGTGGCAACATTTCAAATTCTTGGCCAGGCAACACTTGGGACCTGGGATTGGGTAGTCATAGCCGTTTATTTTGCCATCCTGCTGGGCATCGTCTGGTGGGTGATTAGAAAAAGCAAGGACACAGCCGATGATTACTTCCTTGCGGGCCGCAACCTCGGCTGGTTCATCATCGGCGCGTCGATTTTTGCCTCCAACATCGGCTCCGAGCACTTGGTCGGCTTGGCCGGTTCGGGGGCTACCGACGGTGTGGCTATGGCCCACTATGAACTCCACGCCTGGTGTCTGCTGGTCCTCGGCTGGATTATGGTTCCCTTTTATGCCAGGTCGAGAATCTATACTATGCCCGAGTTTCTGGAAAGACGCTTCTCGCCTGCCGCACGCTCGGTGCTCTCAATCATCTCCCTCGTGGCCTATGTGCTCACAAAAATCGCCGTCGGCATCTTTGCCGGCGGCATCGTTTTCAGCGTCCTGCTGCCCGATATCAATTTCATGGGGCTGGATAGTTTCTGGATTGGCTCGTTTCTCGTGATTGTCCTGACCGGGATTTACACCATCCTCGGCGGCCTGAGGGCTGTCGTTTACACCGACGCCGTCCAGACGATTATCCTCGTGTTCGGCTCGATTATGGTGACCATCTTCGGCCTTCACGCCCTCGGCGGCTGGGGCGAATTGCGGACAATTTGCGGCTCAGATATGTTCAACCTCTGGAAGCCGTTGGTGCCGGCTGATATCGAAGGCACCTGGGCGCCGGTCAGGGAATCGTCCCGTATGGCCTGGTACTTCAACGATAACTATCCCTGGCTGGGAATGCTTTTTTGCGCACCCATTATCGGGTTGTGGTACTGGTGCACCGACCAATACATCGTTCAGCGGGCCCTCGGGGCGCCGAACGAACGAACGGCACGACGCGGCTCGATTTGTGCCTCCTTTTTAAAACTGCTCCCCGTTTTCATCTTTATCATTCCCGGTATGATATGCTTCGCCCTGGCGGCAAGCGGCAAAATAGAGACGATTCAAGAAGCTTTGATAGGTCAGGATGGAGCGATAATTCGCGACAACGCACAAAAGGCTTTCCCGATGTTGGTGGTGACGGTTCTGCCGGTCGGCGTGCGAGGAATCGTGGTGGCTGGGTTGCTCGCGGCCCTGATGAGTTCGCTCTCCAGCGTCTTTAATGCCTCCAGCACACTGTTCACGATGGACTTCTACTCCAGGTTCCGTCCGCGAGCCACCCAGCACCGACTCGTGTGGGTCGGCCGCATGGCAACCGCAGTCATGGTTTTGATTGGCCTGTTGTGGATACCGGTCATCCGCGGCGGCAAGGGCTTATATGATTACCTCCAGGGCATACAGGCATACCTTGCTCCGCCGATTTTCGTGGTCTTCTTCTTCGGCGTCTTTATGAAACGGCTCAACCACAAAGGTTGCCTGGCGGCATTGATTATCGGATTTCTCCTGGGCATGTTCCGCCTCGCTGTCGATACACCTGTTAAGCTAATCGGTAATTTCAGCTATCAGGAAGGTTCCTTCCTCTGGATTATGAATAATATCTTCTTTCAGTATTACAGCTTGCTCATCTTCATCGTATGTGTCGTTGTGATGATTGTGGTCAGCTACCTGACGGAGCCCCCATCCTACGAGAAAATAAACGGCCTGACGTATGGAACAACAACCATAGAGGACAGGGAAAAGTCGCGGTCCAGCTGGACAAAAGCCGATGTAATCTTCTCGAGTTTTTTAATTGCCATCATTGTGGCGGCGTACCTGTACTTTACCGGCTGACCCCGTTAGAAGTAAGGACCTCTGTGGGCGCCTGCCGGAGTCTCGCTGCGGACTTCTAACGGGGCTCGTTGCGAGTATCCAGTATCGAGTAAGGAGGCGCACAAGTGAAGAAAGCATGGCTGGTAATAGCTGCAATATGCATGGTAGCTTTACTCCAGCTATCAAGAAACACTCGGGCAGTTCAGTCCCTAAGGAACCAGATGCCAACCCCGTTAGAGACCCGAAAGGAAAAGGCTCTAACGGGGCCGACAGAGAAAATCTATACCAACTCCATTGGTATGAAGCTTATCCACATTGAGCCCGGCACTTTTCAAATGGGTCAAGTGGAACTACCGCTGCCCCACGAAATACTGCCGGTCTTCCGTGGGCGAGGCAAATTTGACTTCCTTAGTGAAGGAGACTTTGATGAAAAACCCGTCCATACCGTTAAGATTACCAAACCTTTTTATATGGGTACCTTTGAGGTTACCAACTCCCAATATGAGATGTTTGACCCTGAGCATAGCAAGTCACGCGGAAAGAACGGGTTTTCCAATGACGATGATGAGGCCGTTATCAACGTCAACTGGCACGACGCAATGGCCTTTTGCCGCTGGCTCTCTGAAAAAGAGGGCCTGCTTTACCGTCTTCCTGCCGAAGCCGAGTGGGAATACGCCTGCCGGGCCGGTACCACAACCAACTACTACACCGGTGACATCCTGCCTGACCAATTCACTAAGGCTGGCGGGAAAGTCTCACTCCATGTGGGCAAAACGCTGCCCAACAATTGGGGACTCTATGATATGCACGGCAATGTAGAGGAGTGGTGTTACGACTGGTACGGACCTTACAAGGCCGAAACTATGGTTGACCCGGTCGGATACGTCAAAGGTGATTTTCGAGTCTTGCGCGGCGGCAGCCACAGCACGCCGAGTTACTACCTTCGCTCCGCCAACCGTATGGGACAACTGCCCGAATGCAAAAACTGGCTGATGGGCTTCAGAGTGGTACTGGGCCGACTGTCCAATACCAAACCGCTGGCCCAGGACCCTCCATTTAACCAGCAGAATGTAATCCAGCGAGACCCCTCTGAAGCGACCAAGGGTCCTGACCCCAAGGTGCCTTACTTCCGGGGGCCATACAAATACGTGAAAATTCCTACCGACGCCGTCGGCCCACTTTTCGCAGCTCACAACCACGACCCTGCCATCGTCGAATGCCCCAACGGTGACCTGCTGGCCTGCTGGTACACCTCCGCCGACGAGGGAGCACGCGAACTGGCTCAAGCCGCCAGCCGTCTGCGATGGCGCCAAGTCGAATGGCAGCCGGCGTCACCCTTCTGGGACGCTCCAGACCGCAACGACCACGCTCCGGCTATGTGGTTTGACGGCAAAGAAACCATCTACCACTTCACCGGCGTAGGAGCCGATGGCGGCCGGGGACGGATGGCTATGGTAATGCGAACATCCAAAGACAGCGGCGCAACATGGTCGGCCCCAGGGGCAATTCTTCCGGATTTCACCGGCGGTCATCAACTCAGTGAGCCGGTTTTCAGAATGCACGATGGTACCATCGTGCTTACGGTTGACGGCAGGAACACGCTTTGGATAAGCCGCGACCAGGCTCTGACCTGGAGCAATCCCGGCGGTGACATACTGGGCATACATGCAGGCGTGACCCAATTAGAAGACGGCAGCATCTTTGCCTTGAGTCGAAGCAATGGCGACCGTGAAAAGATGCCAATAAGTATTTCCCGCGACGGCGGAAAAACATTTACATACAGACCAAGCGAGTTCACGCCAATCGGAGGCGGACAAAGACTTGTCCTGCTGCGACTAAGACAAGGCCCGCTCTTTTTCGCTTCATTTGCCACGGTAGGTGAGGGCATAGATATTACCGACTCCACAGGGCACCGTCGGAAGATTCGCGGGCTCTTCGCCGCTGTATCCGAAGATGAAGGCAAAACCTGGCCTTATAAGCGATTGGTCTCCGACGACGGGCCGGGCCGAACCATCGAATGTACCGACGGCGGAGCAATCACACTCAGCGCCCACAGCGCCGAATACCGCGGCTACCTGTCCGTCTGTCAGAGTGCCGACGGCCTCATACATCTAATTAGCAGTCGTAACCATTACGCCTTTAATCTCAAATGGCTCAAGACCCCACCCCCTCCCGCGCCGGCACCACCGGTTCGCGTCAAGCCTGTGGTCGAGACCTTCACGGGCCCCGCCGACTTTGACATCGACGGCTGGTTCAAATACAAAGGCTTTACAGGCGGCTTCAACAGAAAAGGACAGTACACTGTAAATTCCCCGGTTCACTACGAGGGCCTTAATCGAGTAGTCGGAGCCGGCTCCTTTGAAGCTTTCTTTGCCGTCAAGAATATCCATTACAATCCACCCGGCAAGCACGTTTCAGAAGGGGTTACACTGGGTTTTAAAGACGCCTTTAACAAGCACAATCCATCAATGTTTATCTGGATCAAAGAAAACTCAATCACCGGCGCGGTCTTCAAGGGCATTCCCCTGTCAAAGCCGCCAACATCAGCAAAACTAAGATTTGTCTGGAACGAAAAGACTAAACAGTGGAGAGTTTTCTACGGCCTCAACGGCCAAGACCCGACCACTGAATTTCCTGAAAGCAGAGCCGGGCTCTTTTATGAGAGCCCCTTAACTGAATCCTGCGCTGCCTATTTCCTGATGAGCAACGGCAGTATGGACATAGACCATTTTGAAATAAAACCTCGGTAATAAAAAAGGAAGAAAAGATGAGAAGGAACAGAATGTCTCAGGTTCCCAGCGTCAGAGCACATACCGCAAATCTTCTCATCGTCGCGGCCATAACGTCCCTGTGTATTGTACCTCTCTTTAACCCTACCTCGGCATTCGCAGAGAAAATCCTGCAGAAGATGCCCACTGAAAACACCTACACAAATTCCATCGGAATGAAATTTGTTCGCATCAGGCCCGGCTCCTTCAATATGGGCTATGAAGGCGAACTGCCCGACCACATAAAAAACGCCACAGAATTCAGCGGCAGCAGAAAAGTCTGGTTGTCCGGCAACGGCGATTATGACGAACGGCCGACGCACAAAGTCACCATCTCCAAACCATTTTATATGGGCATTACTGAAGTCACCAACGCTCAGTTCGAGCAATTTGACCGCCTTCATCTCCATCTGCGAGGCAAAAAGGCCTTTTCAATTGACCACGATGAGGCCGTCGTCTTCGTAAGCTGGCACGAAGCCAAAGCCTTCTGCGATTGGCTCTCGCAAAAGGAAGGCCTCCCGTACCGTCTCCCCACAGAGGCCGAATGGGAATATGCCTGCCGGGCCGGCACAACCACTCATTACTCAACAGGGGACACCCTGCCACAGGTTTTCATCAAAAATCCGGACAACAGTTGGTACCCCAATCCCGTTCGTGGCCGTGGAAGCAAAGAAGTCGTCCCCCTGCACGTCGGCAAAACACCGCCCAACCCTTTCGGCCTCTATGATATGCACGGCAATGTCGAAGAGTGGTGTCACGATTGGTATGGCCCCTATGACAAAAGTCCCCAATTCGACCCCGTCGGACGGGTCGATGGCGATTTCAAAGTCACTCGCGGTGGAAGTCACGGAACCTTCCCATACTACCTGCGCTCAGCCAACCGCTCCGGCACAGTCCCCGAAGACAAAAGCTGGTTTATCGGCTTCCGTGTCGTGCTCGGCGAGATGCCCGGGACAAAACCGCTGCCGATGCCGCCGATGCACCGCTATCAGCAAAACGTTAGGCAGCAGGTCCCAGCCGACATCTACGAAGCTCCCAGCCCCGGCAAACCTTATTTCAAAGGGCCACGCAATTACGTAAAAATCCCCGAGGGTTCTTACGGCCCGCTCTACTACAGGCACAATCATTGTCCCGGCATAGTCGAATGTCCCAACGGCGACCTGTTAGCCATTTGGTACTCCACCGTTACAGAGCGCGGACGCGAAGTGGCTGTCGCCGCCAGCCGACTGCGTTACAGCCAAAATCAATGGGAGCCGGCTTCACTCTTCTGGGACGCACCAGACCGCAATGACAGTGCGCTGGCCTTATGGTCCGACGACAAAAACACTATCTACCATTTCAACTCACTATCGACCGCTGCAACCTGGGGCCCGCTTGCCGTTACTATGAGAACATCTGTTGACAACGGCGTCACCTGGTCAAAGGCACGGCTGGTCCTCCCTGAACACGACTCACGTCACCAGGTAGTTGAATCGGCATTCCGCACCAAAGAGGGCTACTTCGTTTTGCCCTGTGATGCAACCCCAAGCGGCAGAGGCGGCACGGCCCTGCACATCAGCCGCGATGGCGGCAGAACCTGGAACGACGCCGGCGGAACAATCGCCGGCATCCACGGCACTGTCGCACAATTAACCGACGGCCGACTCATAGCCTTCGGCCGCGGAGACGAAATCACCGAAAATATAGGCCGAGAGAGACCCTGGATGCACACGGGTATCACCGGTGACACATCGAGCACTCCGCGAACGATGACTATGAGCATCTCCGCGGATATGGGTAGGACCTGGACGTACAGCAAATGTATTTTCCCGCCAATCGGCGGCGGACAGCGCTGCGTCCTTATCAGATTAAAACAAGGCCCCCTGTTCTTTGCCTCGTTTGCCAGTGAAACCGATGAAGGAAAGCCTGTCGTCCCCGTTACGGTCACCGACACTTCAGGCAAAAAACGACAGGTCGTCGGTCTCTTCGGTGCAGTCTCGTATGACGACGGCAAGACCTGGCCGAAAATCCGCCTAATCACCGATGACGGCCCCGAACGCCAGGTCCCCGCCACCGACGGCTGGAGGCAAGGACGCACATTCACTATGAGCCGCAGCAGCGCCGAACGCAAAGGGTATCTGTCCGTCTGCCAGTCGCAGACCCCTTCTTACCGGGGGGGGCAAAATGGCCTGATTCACCTGATAAGCAGTTGGAACCATTACGCCTTCAACCTAAAATGGCTTGAAACATCGCCGCCGCCGCAGTAAAATCAATATAAAAAATCGCCCCTGTATTTAGGAGAATGCAAAAATGTCAAATCCGATTCTCGCAGAGTCCCTAGGACTGCAGCGACTCGTCAAAAGTTCCGTCTTGTTTTCCATTGCACTTTTGCTGGCCGCTTTACTGACCAACGGATGCAAGACAACAGAGCCTGCAAAGCCAACGCCCAAACCAATACCGACGCCTGCGCCGAAGCCGACCAATACCGTCACCATCCACGCGGACCAAAAAATTGGGACTATCAATCCAAACATTTACGGCCACTTTGCCGAGCATCTCGGCCACTGCATCGAAGGCGGAATCTGGGTCGGCCCGGACTCCGAAATCGAAAATGTCCGCGGCATTCGAACCGACGTCGTCCAGGCCCTCAAAAAAATAAAACCCCCTGTCATCCGCTGGCCCGGCGGATGCTTCGCCGACAGCTACCACTGGAGAGATGGAATTGGACCGCGAGACCAAAGACCAAAAACAGTAAACGTACACTGGGGCCGAGTCATCGAAAACAATCACTTCGGTACCCACGAATTTATCGACTTCTGTCGCCAAGTCGGCGCAGAACCGATGATTGCCGCCAATGTCGGCAACGGCACGCCCGAAGAATTACGAGACTGGCTCGAATACCTAAACTATAATGGTGACTCTACATTGGCTAACATGCGCACGCAAAATGGCAATCCCGAGCCGTTTAACCTGCGCTACCTCTGCATCGGAAACGAAAACTGGGGCTGCGGCGGAAGCATGGCCCCCTCACAATACGCACAGCTCTACCGGCAGTTCTCCGAGTACTGTCACTTCCCCCCGAAGGAAGGCTTCTACAGAATCGCATGCGGACCGAGCGGCGATAATTACACCTGGACAACCGAGTTCTTCGAGGAAATCTCAGGACGACGCGCAAAGGGCAGAAACCGCATAGGCCGCATTGAGGCCTTCGACATGCACTACTACACCGGTGCAAAATCATACGGAACCGCAACCGAATACACCACCAACCAGTTTTATGGCCTGCTCAAAAAGTCCCTCCGGGTCGAAGAGCTCATTCAAAAGCACTGGGACATTATGGCTGAATACGACCCCGGACACAGCGTGAAGCTCGGCGTCTGCGAATGGGGTACATGGCACCACGTTATGCCCGGCACAAACCGAAAATTCCTCCGACAGCAAAACACAATCCGCGACGCAATGGTGGCCGCCCTCACGCTCAATGTTTTCAACCGTAACTGCGACAAAGTCGGTATGGCCAACATCGCACAGACAGTCAACGTACTGCAGGCAATGATTTTAACCGACGGCCCAAAAATGCTCACCACCCCAACCTATCACGTTTTTGAAATGTATGTCCCACACCAGGGCGCAGAAGCCCTGCAATGCGAAGTTCAAACCGAACAAATTAACTTTGCTGACAGAAACGAGCAGAAAACCGTTCCTCGCATTGCCGCCTCCTGCTCCCGAAAGGATAACACAATTACACTCAGTCTCGTCAATACTCACGCAACCGATTATACTACGGTGAAGCTGAATTTTCCCGGCCTCGCCGATGTCAAACTTAAATCGTGGCTTATCCTGGGAGGCGAAATCCACGCCCACAACACTTTCAAAGACCCCGACCGTATCGTCCCGCGCGATTTAATAAAAATTATACATACCAGCAAGCCAATGATAGCCAAACTCCACTTACCAGCCGCATCCATAAACGTCCTCACTTATGCGGTAAAGGAGGACTAATATCAATCGCAGTTAATAAACGCCCTGACCCCCAAAAACTGTACCATTGCAGATTGGAGGGTATCCGATAAAATTAGTAGCTTTTTAATGTAAGGGATACCCAGATGAAACGTAAATTTCACACACCGGAACAGATAATCAGCCAGTTAGCGTTTACAAACCGGCTTACAAAAAATGCTTACTCTGGATTTAACCAGTCGTCTTTAATTGGCATTGAAAACAAGGGGGAAAATAAAATATCAAATTGTCATAAGTTATGTGAAACCGAAGCCTTAGGAAGTGATAAAGACAGCTTGTCTTTGAATGACAACGAATGGGCAGGGGCGGATTTGAACCGCCGACACACGGATTTTCAGTCCGTTGCTCTACCGACTGAGCTACCTGCCCGCTAAGATTTTCATCCTGATTGTATCAAAACTTAAATTTAACAAAAAAACCTGACGTTGCAAGAAAATTAATCCATACTTTTCGAATCCAAACACCAAAAATTACGATAGCAGCACGATATCTGCGTTAAAGTTGAGATTACAACACTGGCAGAAGATATCGCTTGGAGAAGGCAGCTTGTTTTTTTACAGGGTCAAATGACGTCTTGTTAATAAGCAGCACCACTGAGTAAAGCCGGTCCAAAAAATTTGAGTGTCGCAGATGCAACTGTAAAAATTCCCCGAAAAAGCAGATTGGTCGGCTCAAAGAACTTGCGGGACATTTGAGCCCCGTATTTCACCACAGCAAAATTCCTAATCTGCCGGACGCAAAAGTACCCGGCAGGATTGTATCGCTCGGGACAACCCAGGCGTTATTGCAGTTATGTTCTTTAGTTCATCGGCAGTTAATTTGTTTTGCGACGAGCGGTAAATCAGCATAAAGCCCAATGATGAGCCAAGCTGACCAAGTGGGATTGTAACCGCTGAGATTTTATTTAGCACAGTTAACTTGCCCTGCAGACCCATTGCGAACATATCATCAACGGTGCATATTTTGTTCGACTCGCAGATATTGTTCACCAGCTCCGCAGTGAAACAATTCTCCAGATGTCGCTTTTCCAGAGTGATTGGCTGGTCGCTTTCAAACATATGCAATTCGAAGCTGTCTGCTTGACGCAGGAAAAAGGCGACGTTTGAATTGGGGGTCTCGTCTTTGATGAGTTTGCCGGCGGTAAAAATAAGCGTGCTCAGGTCGGTCATTCCGACGATTGCCTTGTAGAAATTTGCCGTGAAACCGATGGTATCTAATCTTTTGATGAAGCCCCTCTGGGCTGCAATTAGGTCATTGCAGAGTATATCTATTTTCTTCGCCTGCTTTTTGCGTTCTTTATTGAGCTCGCTGATGAGCAGGCGCAGTCTTCTATGTCGTCGTTTGTCGTCCACCGGTACTTGCTTTTTTCAATAGAACAACAGAGTTTACAATGGGTTCATAATTTTAGGTTCGGCTTAACAAAAGACCGGCTTTAAGGGCAAAAAACATTAAAAAGCCTGGTGGCAGGTAGCCCTATAAATAATCAGTTACCAGTTTTGGTGTGGTTAAGCTGATTAAAGGTCGGACATCGGCAAAAGTGTGTCCCAACACACGGGCACCGATTTGTCTTTATTTTCGGACCTATTAATAGTATATGGCGTTTACATATACCGTATAGTTTTGCCAACAACAATGACGAGACTGCTTAGGTCAAAGAGAAACACGACTTTCAATAATCAAGCACCAACAGCATTCGCCAACTGGTTCCGCTGTCGAATCGCTGCCGGAATTCTACCGACGCCTTTTGGGAAAAATCACATTCATAATAACCGAGAAACAGCCGGCCGAGTTAAACTCTTCGCCAAAGGAACCGATATATGATAACAGGAAATATCGTTTTGTCTTGGGGGCGAACAGTCTTATTCAGCAAACAGTAACCGAAGCAATTATTCCCAATTGTACGGTTATGGAACGCAAAATAAGGACTACATAATTAGCAAAATAAAAACGTTTATCTTGCTTCAGCTTCTGGCTGTCGCAGTTGTGATTGTGGTGTTCTCGGGCTACTATCTTTTGACTAAAGGGACACCCGGAACCGTAACGGGGATACTCTATACGGCGGAAAGCCGGTCTGCTGTAATTGATGGCCAAGTCGTTAAAGAAGGGAACACGATACATGGCGTTACAGTCGTCAAAATATACAAAGCTGAAGTTGAATTCAAGAAGAACTACAAGGTCTGGAAACAGCGGGTGGGGCAGCGCCCGAATCCCATCTGGACAGAAGACGATTAGTACCGACCGCGAACTGACATCCCCAACCTTTTATTATGGATTCAAACCGGCTTCTAAAACCGTTAACGCTTAGGTTTTGGCGACCTGAATCGCCCAATCCGTAAGCTTCCTGAATTTTGCTAATGCTATAATGATACAATCACGCAGCGAAGTGTGCTTCCAACCCCAATCTCGCAGCCGGACTCGCAGTAATTCATCTTATCTAATAGAGCGAAATGGTGAAGCATGGGCAGGAATAGTCGTTTATGCGACCTATGTTTTCGAATATACAGCGATTTTGTTAGCACCGTCTACTATCGTAATCCTGGCATCCGGCTCTTCGGCAAGCCAATTGTCAACAACCGCCTGCGGCTCATCTGTAGGATGCAAATGCGCCGCTCCAACCAGGTCGCTGGGTATTTCCGAATACATCCAGATTCGCCCCAACCGCTGTATCATTTGCGCAAACTTGTACGCCTTGTGACTGAACAGTTTGTATTCACTTTCAATTGATTTTAGTGTCTGCTCAATAGGACCGGTTAGACGATTGTAAAAGTTTTCTATCGTCTGCTCCTCACCAATACCATTTGGACACGCCGCCAAAAACAGTATCTCGCCGCCGTCTGTAACACCGTTTTTTGTCAGCTCAAGCGCTCTTTGAGCAACGTAAAGACTCACATCATTCGGCAATCCGCCCGACGAAACGATTAACCGCCCTACCGGTCTTACCGTATGCGTATTTCTCTCATCGATTACGTTAAACGCCTCACCGCTGACCCTATCAACAGGCCCGAATCGTGTCCACTGTATTTTCCCCGAGGAACTGATAGTTACCAGTGCATAAACTGGCCGAGACCGTACAACCAGCCGCATCCCCTCCAGTTGGTCCTCAGCAACCGGATTGCTTCTTCTGCTTTCATCCCAATGCCAGGGATGAACCCCGAATGTCGATTTCTCATCAAGCGCCAGACTGTGATTTTGCTCAGTAGTCTCAAACGCACATATCCCAGGCACAAAGTTCTTTATCGGATTCGAATACCCCGAAAAATAGTGAACCTTCAAATCCGAGAGCACCACGAAAACCTCCGCATCGTCGGCCTTGACATTGAACAGGACCTCCGTGCCTCGCGATGTCTGACCCGCTTTTATGAACCTGTCCTTCTCACAGTCGTGGGTATGAATCTCAAAATTCCTGATACCCGCTTTCCTGACGGCCTCTTCTATTTGCTCCCTAATTCTATTATTTTCCGCAGTCTCGGCATCGTGCGTTCCGGTGCATATCAGGAACCGCACCAGTGAACTTTTTCGCAACATACCAAAGAACTGCCCGAATATATCGTCAAATGGCTCATCACGAGTGCCATCGTCTATCAGCACACAAAGACGTTTACCGGCAGCTTCATCTCGAAAGTTGTCTGCTTCCCTGCCTGTCATCGCCTGCCGGATAAGCGTCACATTGTCCGCTGTTCCCTCCCCCTGCCAAGGCCGCACGATTTCCTCT
The DNA here is from genome assembly GCA_964597535.1 of uncultured Pirellulales bacterium. Lineage (GTDB taxonomy): Bacteria > Planctomycetota > Phycisphaerae > Sedimentisphaerales > Anaerobacaceae > CAZQYB01. The sequence goes on from CAZQYB010000009.1 coordinate 29,538, forward strand.
ATATTGGCTTCGGGAATTTCCAAAGACACAAGAGCTTTTCCGTAGTGAAGCTCTACTTTCATATCGATAATTAACCTTTAGGCATTTAATAACTTATCCCAACGTTTAATATATACCGACTTTAGATGACCAATCAAGCAAAAACACACTCTTAAGGATTAGTAATGGCGCACGCCGAAATGTGAGCTGTTTTGCTCCCCCCATTTTACTTTCTTCTTGAAAGCCCGGTTACATTGCAGGCCAAAAGACAACAAAACCAACACCTATGAAAACGCTTTCGCACATCCTTACTTAGCATAACCGTGCCCAAGACGAGAAGTAAAAGCGCGGAAAGCTTGCGGATGGACGTTTAGGGCAACCCTACCTCGACAAATGAATCGCCTTTAACATCTACAGCGTTTTCGATGCTGACCGATATCGTAATCAAAGAATCGAGCGTCACCGGACTCGGAAAGGCAAAACTACTCGATGGTTTCCCTGACCGAAAGTCTTAACCTCTACCACTTCTGAGGATGGCAAACACCGATGACTCTATGCAACGGCTTTCTTTCTGTAAAACAGGAAAAGAATAATAGCCAAAGCAATCAAACCAACAAGCCCATTGTCGCCCAAAGTCTTAATCAATGCGGTGAGATTGACAACAACCCCTCCAAAGAAGGGAACTGCGTTGCCAAAGAGGATTTCCACTGCAATCCCGAGGGCAATCAACAATAAAGCAATTTCGGTAATCTCGCCAAGCCATCTTTTTGCTTCTTCCAAAAAATGCATCCTTAACTCTCCTACATTGAGTATTAAAAAATGGGAAGCTACAAACGTCTTGATATTTTATTCGGCTTACTCTTTCGGATTTCTTTAATATTTATGCCCAAAAACCCTAAAACATATTGTCCCCAAGTAACCGTTCACGGGCTAATATGCTGAATTTTGGCCATTTTATGTCATTGTGCCACCCTGAACGGTTACGACTCTTCTTGTTAAAATAGGCAGTTTTCGCTTGACTTTCCGTGTTAAGATGGGCTATAATATGCCTATGTTAGGAAGAGTGATATCCTTTATTTTACGCATAGGGCTTATCGCAGCGCTTTGGGCCTTTATATGGCAGGTCGTAGAACCCAGAACGCAGCTTACGCGAATATTCAGGGCAGCATTGCTGCTGCTCGGCCTTTTGGGTATCTTGGCCATCCTAAAAATCACAGGCCGGTGATTGCACCCGACCTTTTAACCACCACCTTTTTTTCAATCTATTCTTCCGCCGCAGTGCTACGGGTGACAACCCAAGCGGCAGGAGCATAGCTGATTCGGAGACTTATGATAACCATTAGAAAGGCGGTACCTGCCGGCTTCTACTCGGTCTCGATTTCGCTCGCACCCGATTGTTGTGAAGATGAGGAACGCTCTCGTATTCGTTCAGCTAATCTGTCTATGCGCCTTGCGAGGAGTATTCGCTGTCTCATCGAACTGGCACACGATATCAGGACCACGCCGAGGCAGACAACAAATAGATGCACAGCCCAGATGTAAGTGTCGAGCCAGACGAACTGCCCAAGAGCCAGACCTGTTATCGGCACCACAACCAGAATCCCGCCGAAGATATATTCCAGCACCCAGACTACCGCATTATCATTGAACATAATAAACCCCTTAAATTCGAGAATGTTTTTAATTATTTTACCAGAGCATTCGCCGAAAGACAAACTCTCCGCCTCAATGTTTTGGGTTCCCCTTCCTTGCGACAGGTCGCATTTGGCTGCACGCAGCAATTGTCGGTCAACGCCCTGACAACCATTTTCCAGACCCTGCGCCCGATTGCAAGCAGACCATTGCTTAGACTAAAAAAAGAGTAAGTTTTTTCCGGAGATTTTTGAACCAAGCTGCAAGGTAGAACAAAAATTTTGCACGAAAAACTTGTATGGCCTAGGCAAATTCAGTAAGATTATGAACGATGGTAGTAAGCATCAACAGTGGCCTTAAAAAGACAGGAAGGATGCACAAAATGAAAGAAACAGGTTTTTTGAATCAGGAAATCTCGAACGTGATTTCAATAATGGGACATATGGATGAGCTAATCGTCTGTGACGCCGGCTTTCCCATACCGCTGGGCGTGTGGGCAGTGGATATTTCCCTGGCCAAGGATAAGCCAACGGTGCTCGAGCTTCTGGAAGAGCTGATGAAACACTTCTCAGTAGAAAAGCTGGTTTTGGCCAACGAAACCAGAGAGGTAAGCCCAACACGATTCAATAATATTGTGGACCTCTTTCCGAAAAACATCCCTGTGGATACTATCCCCCACACGGAGTTCAAACAAAGAAGCACGAAGGTAAAGGCCATTATCCGCACCGGCGACTTTACCGCTTTTTCCAACGTATTGCTGGTTTCCGGCGCCGGCGACCGGTGGTATGTGGAAAAGTAAGCTCTCCTTTGAATGGATTTTTGGTAGGTCTCAGGGAAACTGGTTCGGCACGCACCCCTTCTTGCTTTCACCTGCCCCCGCGTCTCCCCCTGTTATCGAAATAAACACCTTCGGCGTCGGCAATCCTAAATGTTGCTACTTCGCCTGTTCCCACAATCTCGATTCGGTAAACGTGGGACGGGCTATATGTATGAGGAAAAAAGTTTTCACCGTCTGTTGTCCCGAGCCAGTCATAACTCGTCTCGTTCACTAAAAGGTCAAGGTAGAATCCTTCAAGCGGATGATGTCCAGATACTGCCTTGATACTGTGCCTCAATAGAGCTTGTGCTCTTATGCCTTATGCTTTTCATTCCCTGATACACTGCCCCCTGATTCCCTGATACACTGCCCCCTGATTCCCTGATTCCCCGATGCCCTTACGCTTTGCACGGCAGCAGAATTGTTACTGTTGTCCCTTTGCCCGGCTCACTCGCTATATTCAGCGAGCCGTTGTTTAATTGGATAATTCGCATCGCGTGAGCAAGTCCCATCCCGCGTTTTCGACCTGCAGCCCGGCTGCAGAAAAATGGCCACGTCGCCTTTTGAAGCGT
>CAZQYB010000010.1:0-30405 GCA_964597535.1 uncultured Pirellulales bacterium
CGCCGCAGGCGGGTCGGCGTCGATACTGCCGAAGTTGCCCTGTGGGTCAATCAGCCGATAACGCATATTCCATTCCTGCCCCAGACGCACCAGTGTTCCATAAGTTGCCTGGTCACCGTGAGGATGATAGTTGCCGCCGGTATCGCCGACAATTTTCGCACACTTACGGTGTTTGCTTCGCGGGCCGAGATTCAAATCGTTCATCGCAACCAGTATCCGCCTCTGCGATGGCTTCAGCCCATCCCGAACGTCCGGCAACGCACGAGAAACTATCACGCTCATCGCATAGTTGAGGTATGACTTCTTCAGCTCGTCAAGAATCCGCATATCCTCGAAATGCTCTTCGACTTGCTTGACCTTCTTTACCCCGTTAGAAATTTTACCTTTTCGCGCCATATTCTTATTAAATATTCCTGTTTACCCCGTCGTGCAATTCCTGCGAATTTCTAACGGGGTTCATAAACCTTTCTTCTGAATTCTGCAGTTTTACACTTTTACCTTTTAGTTTCCACTTCTTGTAGAATACCCCCAACCGCCAAAAAAGTCAAGAAAAGTGATAGTGTGATTTGAGAGCAAAGCTCGCCTAAAAGCCCCGCTTCTCCAGAGCCAATCTGGCAGCTTTGGAAACGTGCGGGTCTTCGTCTTTGGTCAGTATCTGCAATGCGTTGACTGGTGTATTCAGATTTTGGGCTACCTTCATTCGCACCCCCTTGTTATCGTCCTTTGACAGTTCTAACAGAGTATCCGCGGGGGTTCGGGGATTATTGGCAACACGATATCGCACCCAATATTCATCGTCATCTGCGAGACGTACCAAAACATCTTCAGGTGTATTCGAATTTCCCGCAACATTAGCTCGAACGTAGCTTTCCTTGTCTTTAGCAAGCTTTCTCAACACTTCCACGGGCGTTCTGGGGTTGTGAGTGACGCTTACCCGTACACTGCCACTTTCGTCGCTCGACAGCATGACCAGCGTTTCAACACTTAGTTTTCCGAAAAAAGCTGCTGACCCTCTTACTTCAGGGCTTTTGTCGCGGGCAAGCTCTTCCAGAAAAGCCACCGGCAAGCGGGACTGTTGTGCAACAGATGACCGCACATGCCAACTTCTGTCTTTTGCAAGCTTTCTCAAGACGTCGATAGGTGTTTTCTCCTTATACGCTACTCCGGCACGAATGCCGTCGTCCTTGTCCTCTGATAAGAATTCGAGCATCTCTTTCGTGATTGTCTCATTGTGCAGCGCGTACCTTCTTACGTGTAAGTCTTTGTCCCTTATAAACTCTTCAAGCATATCAACAGGAGTATTGGGATGTCTGGCCACTTCGCACCTTATCCCCTCATTCTTGTCTTTGGCCAACTCCTGTAAAACACTTGGCGGCACGTTTCTGTTCATGACTAAACTACGCTTCACCATGTTGTCAGTGTCTTTTGCGAGTTCAAGTAGAAGTTCTTCAGGTGTCTTAGGATGTATAGCCACCAATTCTCTGTTTTTCGAATATTTGTCTTTGGCAAATTCCTTCAATAGACTTGTATCATGCCAAGCGAGAACGGTAAACGCTAATTTCCGCTCTCTTTCTGCTTGGTAATACTCTCTGTGCGGTTCTCTGGAGAACCGTTTTCTCCAGTAGCTCATTGGCTCAAAGCGAGTGAATACGAGGTCGTCCGTCATCTCCTCTACCTTATAAACAGCCCGATATCTGCACAGCGAAAGCTCCTTATCCTTTGGTACACCCAACGCCTCCCACGTCAGCGGAAGTTCTTCACCGGCAACCTTACGAAATGTGCCGTACTCCGCATCCCAGTAACGCTTTGAGTAAATATGAATTGTGTAAGGGATATTTTCCTCTATCGAAAGTCCAGCCCGCATATGCTTACTTTTTACCACCATAGGCGCATCGGCCAAAACGTACAGAAGTATCTCAGTCTCCCCCGCATTGATGGACGATATCTTGAGAGGATAGACCATCTTCTTCGCAGCGAAGGTGAAACGAATCGGCTGGAGCTCCCCGACCTTTAACTTCTTGACCTCATCGCTCTCAAGTGCCTTACGGTCGATTCGCATAGCCACATACACCCACTTCTTCTTAGTATAATGCTCGAGCACATCTTTTCGCTCTGCGGGAAATGTGTAGCCGTTCTTGTTTAGCCATTTGTTGAGTGCGGCTGCGTCACTTGCTGCAAGCACAGCAATGTCATATACGCCCACGATTTTCCGCTCAAGAACTGTCACCGCCTCTTCCGCATCGACGCCAGCTCTGCCCTTAAGTCCCCACCGTCTGCGGTATTGTGTGTAAAGACTGATTTCGGCAAATGGGCTTTTATCTGCATCGATGGCCGAAACCTTCGGTTGCGACGGCAGCGGCACTATCCACGCGAAGTCTTCCGCAGCACCTTCGTACTTGACCTGAAGGACCAGGACTTCTCTGCCGTCTTTCCAGTAGATTATGGCCTTTTGCATAGGTTCGTTGAGATCCGCACCTTTATTCCAGACAAAGCAGCCGTCGCCATAGAGACCTGCAGTGCAAACCAACAAAATTAGCGGAATAAATACGATGTATCGGTTGGATAACATAGCTTTTCTCCGTACACTAAATTAAGATGCATCACTACTAATACGGACGCAGAAAAACGCAAAAGGTTTCATTGCCGCAGTGATTTTACAAATCTTTTACATTTTTGAGGAAATTCTGCGAAATTTCGAGCAAAATACAACAAAAAAACTGCAACCTCGATGCGTCGTAATTCACAGCCATATTTACCCCGTTAGAAAGAAGGCTCCGCCCTTTGGGCGGGGGTAAAAAAATAGATAGCGAGGGTGGGGTCTAAAGCCCCACCTGAGTTTTCTAACGGGGTTTGCTTGAGCACCACAAATGATGGTTTCGCTACTTCTTCTCACCCATCAGCTCCGCCAGTTTCGCCTCTATAGCTTCCGCCCAGATTCTGTACCCCTTCGGCGTGAGATGCAGGTAGTCGTTCATAACTTCTCTGGAGATTGAGCCGTCCGGCTCAACAAACTTATCCCCTATATCAAGATAGTAAATCTTTTTCCCGTCAGCAATTTTTGAGGCAATTTTACTCGCTTTGGCGAGTTCCTTCCGCATAAGGCAGGACTTCGGCTCACGCGGGAAAATGCCTAACAGCAGGATTTTTGTCTCAGGCAGTCTTGTCCGCAGCTTCTTGCAGATGGCAATGATACCATCAGCAATCTCTTCGCCGGTGTTCCGCGGAGGATGGTTGTTCGTACCAATCATTACGACCGCGACTTTCGGCGAAATCCCGTCGATGTTTCCGTTATCCAGCCGCCACAAAACGTGCTCTGTACGGTCGCCGCCGATACCGAGATTCACCGCTTTGCGATGGCCGTAATACTTCGCCCAGACTTCTTTACCAGCTTTTTCCCAGTTGTGTGTGATTGAATCGCCGATAAAAATCAAATCCACATTGCCTTGCTTAACGCGTTCGTTGAATGCCCGGTGCCGAGGCTTATCGCGGTTCTTTGGCGTGACTGCCGAGTGGCTCTTGCCCTCAACCGCCTTAAATGCCAGCTCCTGTTGGGATTGGCAGCCGGTCAAAATTATTGACAGAACCAGTACGCCCAGACATAAACTGAAAAGCTTTCGTTTCATTTTACATTCTCCTTTAATTTCTTGCACACATAGTTAGTTATAGTGTTTACTTGAGCCGCCGTAGATAAAACGTAGTTGGCCGACATTAGGAATAATCGAAATGGGGAACTTGGCAAACGGTTTGAATCCGCTCGGCCAGTAAACGAACAATGCTTTGCCCACAAGGTAGTCCCGCGGGACAATTCCCTTGGCGTACTCCCGGCCGTTGTTTCCCACTCCCGGCCTGCTCCACCATCTACTGTCCAGACTATTGGGAGTATTGTCACCCAGCACAAAGAACTCATCTTTGCCAAGGGTAAAAGGCTTGCCTTCCATGGCTCTGGCCGATTCGCCGCTGTTGCCGACTTGAGATGTGGTGTAATGGATGTCTCTGAAAATCGCCACGTGCGACAGTGTCACTTTGCCGCCGCCGAAAATTCTCACCTGTGGCTGAATGTTTGTTTTTCTCTGGCCGGTGTCATCCGGGCCGCCTCCCAAATCATAAGTCAATTTCTCGCCGCCGAACTGGAAAATCAATTGATGGTCAACATTAGTGAATTTAACCAGCGCAGGTTTGTTCATAGCCGGTGGTTCGATTGACTTATGAGCTAATTCCACGCTTTCGTTGCCTTTAACAGCTTCGATAGTCATATCGCCGCCGAAATCGACCCACGCCTTGTAATTGATTTGGTATTTGCTCATCTCTATACCTACAAGTCCCTCCGAGTCGAGCCGGTTCGTATAGAAGCGCACCATCAGGTCACTGCAGAATGGCATATACTTGTAGCTTTTTATGTCGTCATAGGCATAAGTGGCCCTGAAATCATTGCCGATTTTAGTATCATAAATCATCGTATTGATTTGTTCGGCGGGACTGTCCAGGTCAAACACGGTCGGGTTATCCGGGTTGATTTTCCACCTTGAGTCCGGAATGTTCCTGAAAGGTTGCTGCCAGAAGTGCCCGTTAAAAGTCCCTTCTGTTGGGCGAACCGGCTGGTAGTCGTTATCATATACAGTCATCCACAGCTCATTTTGGACTTTAGGTGGTTTTCGGCTGATTCGGCCATTTATATAAATGTCGCCGTCAATTATTTCCACCTTCTCTTCCGGCCGGCCGACCAATCGTTTAATGTAATTTATTGTGGGGTCGAGGGGGTCCTTGAATACTACTACATCCCATTGCTTTGGTTCGAAGAACTGATAGATACACTTGAGCACAAGTATCTTATCGCCGGGTGCTATCGGCATTGTGCCGCCGGTCGCCTGGTAATATCCGCAACTTGGGCAGCGGGAGTTAACTAATTTTAGAGGTCCTCGTGGAATGCTGTCCTGAGGCAGTCCATAATTTCCCAACCCGTAGTCATATTTATATCCGCATTGGGGGCAACGCAGGCAAAAATGTGAACCTTTCAGGGTGCCCGCCATACTGCCGGTCGGAATCCGAAACGCTTCCATTACAAATGCTCGGAAGAGAAAGGCCAATATAAAAGCTGTTATCAGCCCTTCAAAGGTATTCGCAATTTCCGCCGCTCTGTTTTTTCGAGCGTCTGTTTTGGAGTTGTTTTTTTGTTTCTTACTTGAAAACATAAATATTGTTCCTGCTATAAAGAGGGCTCTGTGTTCGTTATTTCAAAGAGGTTTAACCAAAACATTAATTTATTATTTGCACTCCAGGAAATGCTGTTCAGAGCCGGTATTACAGACAATCTTGAAGTCGCCGAGCAAATATAAAGCAGTAATTATGCCGATAAAACCGCATTTAGTCAACATTACGTTACGATTTAAGGGCCATTTTACAACTAATTTTCAATGGGGATGCAGGTGTCAATGGCGTAAATGGGTGTTGCAGAGGGGCGTAAAAAGGCTAAATGGCAACTGCGATATACTGTTGTCACGCCGGGTTTTTGAGACGCTGCACCGGGGGCGTCTTTGATTGGGCGGGCGGAATCAAAAGGGCTGCTTTTGCATAACATATTGCAAATAAAGGGCTTATGGCCAATTGCTTCGCGGAAAAGAGCTGCTTCCTCACTGCCTTTTTCCTTTGCAAATTTGCTGCTGGGACGGTGTATCCCATCGGGGGATATGCTGGCATGCTGGCGCAAAAGAACTGGATTTATTTTTGTTTGCCTTTTATGCAATGCTGAATTTTTAACGGCTTAAAAATTTTTATTTAAAAATTGGTTGCTGTGTAGAAGTCTTTGTTGTATAGTAAGTTGCGATACTTGGGTGTTTCTGTTTTGCTGCGGTTTGGGTTACGCTTGATTACGCCCTATTGTGGAAAGAGCATTTGTCGCTCCCGCGAAAGCGGGGACCCTGCTTTTTCGTAACAGGTACTAAGTAGAAATAAGGTTCCGAAAAGTACCTTTAAATGGGGCTGAAAGTTGTCGCCCATCGATTTGTTGCCTGGCTGAGGCGTGCGATGAGTTGTTGGATAACCAGAAAGTCTGATTTGATTTGTTTAATGCCAGCTATCCTAATATACATAAAATCTAATCTCCCCAATTGCTGTTTCTTGAAGTGAGGTAACCTATGTCAACAGTTACGAAGAAAGAACTTATCAGTCGGATTGCCGAACGCACTCAAGCAAAGAGAGTTTTGGTCAAGCGCATAATCCAGGCCTTTCTTGACGAGATAGTATCGGAATTGTGTGAGAATAACCGTTTGGAGTTCCGGGACTTTGGTGTGTTTGAAACAAGAACAAGAGCAGCCAGAATCGCACAGAATCCCAAGACGCTTGAGCGGGTTGAGGTCCCTGCCAAGAGAACGGTCAAGTTTAAGATGGGTCGGTTGATGAGGGAGAATCTTTGTGCCCCTGCTCCAGAATCAGCTGAAATGAAATGATTGTTTTGTGAAAAACTGTGTCGCCACAGGAAAATTCGGTTACTTTTTAAGCTATGAATTTTTCAGGGTGTGCGCAGAGAAAAGTTTTGTTCAGACTGAGGTGTTCAATAGGAGTACTTTATGATGTCGGAGGGAACGGTTAAGTGGTTCAACCAAAGAAAGGGCTATGGTTTTATCTCTGCCGCTGACGGACAGGATATTTTCGTCCACTACACGAATATTTCAGGCGAAGGTTTCAAGACCCTTGCTGAAGGCGATTCGGTTAATTTCGATATCGTCGAGGGCGAAAAGGGCCCTAGGGCTGAGAACGTAGTCCCAAAGTCGGCCCCCGTAAGCTAAAAAGATTTCTTAGGCTGTTTTTGTTGTAACCAGGAAAAGCATTATTAAAACAGACTTCTTATCCTGAGCGTAAGAAGAATACTCGTACACAAGCTTTGTTCTTCTCACTCACTAACCGCTTAATTTGCATCTGACGGGCCCGACAGCAGGTGGTGTTTGGCTGGGCCTATTGCGCGGTATTGTGGCCGAGTGCTCAACGGCAGCCATGTGGTACCGCAGCTCTCTAAGTCTTAACTTGGGCACTTTTGCCCCCGGTAGCTAATCCCGTGCCCTGATTTTGTGTTTTTTACTTGCAACTTATTGGACTTTCTGCTATTTAACTTTCTGCTATTTAAGTAAACAGGCTGTGAACGGCCTTAAGGAGCTTATTTAGGATTATGATTGCTGCCGAGCATAAATCCGGCTTGGACTGTAATGTCCTTGTGCTGAACAAGCATTATATGGCTATCCGCATCATCTGTGCCAAACGGGCTTTTTCTTTACTGTTTCGCCAGCTTGCCGAGGTCGTCGCTCTTGAGGATGGCAGATATGCAAACTACAATTTCGAAAGTTGGTGCGAGGTCAGTGAATTCCAGCGACGTTTCGAGCCGGATGGACACGACTGGGTATCTACTGTCAATTTTTATATTGCCGTGCCGCGGATTATCCGGCTGTTATTTTTCGACCGCCTGCCCAGAAACGATGTAAAATTCAACCGTCGGAACATCTTTGCTCGTGACAAAAATAGATGTCAGTATTGCGGCAAACGCTATCCTACCAGCGAGTTGTCACTTGACCATATCATCCCCAGGAGTATGGGCGGCAAATCGGTTTGGGAGAATATCGTTTGTGCCTGTACGAAATGCAATGTGAAAAAAGGCGGTCGCACACCATGGCAGGCGGGCCTGACTCTTGTCCAAAAACCCGTCAAGCCAAAACGCAATCCTCTCGTCCACGTTCACTTCGGCCACCAGCGTTACCGAAGCTGGAAGCAATTCCTCGACCACGCTTACTGGTCGGTCGAGCTAAAATAAAAAAACATTTCGCCCACGTTTAGTGCGGGGTTTGCAATCAAATTTTTCGCAAGAAGCCGAAGAGCGACTTGAAATAATTTTTTATCCAGCTCCAGTGCAGAATAATATGCACCACCATCAAAGCGAGAAACAAAAGTGCCAGATAAAAATGGATATTGCCCCATTCGTGTCGCGTCATTGACCACAGGCTTTTTATGTCCTCTCTACCGAGCCCGCCGTGCTCGAGACGACCAAGTCCACCGGTGCCGGGCGGCAGAATATACTTCATAATAAAACCCGTACAAGCCATGCAAAGCAAATCAACAAAGCTCACCAAATCAACAATAAAATTCACCGTCGCACGTTTCATAATTTATGTCCTTAACAAAACGAGGCCATTGTAATTATTGTGTCTGAACAACTTTTCAAAAAAAATTTTACATATCCTTTTTTCTGCGTAAAGCAAAACTTGTATAAAAAACGGTTGTTTTGTGCACAGGCCGAAAAATTCGTTGTTGATGCAGGAAACCCAATATGATATACGATATATGCAATACACACAAGTTAGTTTAGGAGATAATTTATGACGCAGTTAGCATTAACAAAATTGCTCGCTTCGGGTTCTTGGTGGGCAAAAACCGTCAATTACGAACTCGTCAGAGGCAATGGCGTTTGGCGTTTTTTGCTTGTCTTGCTCGTCGTGCTCGTAGCGATGGTGGTAGGGCGGATAGTACAGTATGCCATCAATAGCTATGCTTTGCGATTGCAGAGAAAAAGAGGTGTCAGCGCCTTGACTTTGCTGCTGAAAGCGCTGACGAAACCCATATATGTGGCGATATTTGCCGTCGGTATATTCTTCTGCAAAACCGCTCTGTTCTTCGACAATGAGCGGGGCATTCGAACAGCGATTGGAGCCGGATGGACAACAATTGCTCGCGTGATAGCAGCGGTTGCGGTCGCCTATGCCCTTTACCGACTCGTGGATGTTATTGAATACTATCTAAATCGATTAGTTGGCAAAACAGAAACCAAGCTCGACGATATGCTTGTGCCCATAGTTCGGAAAGCCCTTCGCATAACCATATCAATCATCGCGGCTCTTCTAATCGCCGAAAATGTCTTGGGCGCAAGTAGGGTAAAGTCACTTCTATTTAGTGCCGGCATTGGCGGCATTGCCATAGCTCTTGCCGCCAAGGACACAATAGCCAATTTCTTCGGCTCAGTGACAATCTTTGCAGACAAACCATTTCAGATGAATGAGCTTGTAAGGATTGGTGACCATTTAGGACCTATTGAAGAAGTCGGATTTAGGAGCACACGAATCCGGACCCTCCAGGGCCATCTTGTGACCGTACCTAATAGTGTAATTGCAAACTCGATGGTCGAAAACGTGGGCCGGCGTCCATTTATTCGCAGAACCTCAAATATCACCATAACTTATGATTCAGGCCATAAAAAGGCAGGAAGGGCGGTCGAGATTATTAAAGAGATTCTCGCCGGCGTCCCCGAGGTAAACACAGACCCCGAGAAACCGCCGCGCGTTTATTTTAACGAGTTCAACGATTGGTCGTTGAATATATATATGAGTTATTGGCTAAAGCCGCCCGACTACTGGCTGTATCAGCAGGTCAATGAGCGCGTCAACTTAGAGATGATGAAGCGGTTTGAAGCCGAAAAAATTGAGTTTGCATTCCCAAGCCAGACACTTTACGTAAGGAAGGACTAAGACAAATAGCGTATAGCGAGTAGATTACTGCTCCCCGCTTTCACGCGGACGTGCCTGCACCTGCAAAAACAGGTGAAGGAATAATAATACTAAACGCTATACGCTATTTGAGCGGTTATTTTTCGCCCTTTTCTGCCCTGGTAAAAGTCGGCTCGGGGCCGCTAAACTCAGTCGCTTCATACGCTTTCTGCTCTGTCTCTGACAGAACCGGAGTTTCGACAAGCCGTGGAGTTACAAAAACGACCAGTTCGCTCGTAGTCGTATCTTCACCTTCGAATCTAAATAGCGCCCCCACCAGTGGTATATCACCCAGCAGCGGTATCTTGTTAATCTGCTGGGAAACTTCCTTTTTTCGCAGCCCACCTAGAACTACCGTCTGGCCATTCTTGATTAATAATGTCGTGTCGGCTTCGCGCTTATCGACGACCGGCTGAGGGTAGTCGACATCTTTTCCAATGCCTACTTCATCTGTTTTGACACTAAATTTTGGCTTCAATCGCAGTCTGATCATTTCATCTCGTGTAAGGTGAGGTATAACCTCAAGTTCGACACCAACTTCCCTAAAGCTGGTTGTTCCCATACTGCCGCCTCCGGATGTTTCGGTAAGTTCCTGGTATGGTATTTCAGTGATAATCTTGATATTTGCTGTTTCATTATCAAGCACCAGTATTCTCGGATTGGCAAGCAGCTTGGCGTTGATTTTGTTCTCCTGAGCTTTTAATATCGTGTCAATATCAATACCCGCATTGAGCCAGCCAAGCCGCAGTGCCCCCGTGCCTGTGCTTTTGCCGGTTGCACTGCTGAAGGCGCCTGTGATAAACGGGTCTGTTCTATCGCTGGGATTTACACCTATTCCTGTTATTCCGTCAGTTCCATAACTGGTATTCCGGCCCGCCTGCCATTGGACGCCAAGGTCGAGCTTGTCTTTACTGGTTATGTCGTAGATTCTTGCCTCGACCAATATCTGCGGCGTAATCCGGTCCACTTCACTGATGAACGTGTCTATGGCCTTGATTTTGCTCTCAACGTCGGTAACGATTATATTGCTGGTGCTCGGATTCGAAGATAACGAACCTTGCTTCGAAATAAATTTCTTCAAAGCTGCTTCCACTTCTCCGACGTCTGTATAGGCGATGCGATAGATTCTGCTCATCAGCATTTCGGGTCTTTCGATAATCTCATTAATCGGAACTATTCTTATCAAGTTCTCGCCTCTTATATAGCCGTAGCCGTGTGCCGCAAGAATATTGGTCAGCGCCTCTTCCAGCGGTACATCCGTGAGCTTGACGGTCACTTTGCCCGTAACCTCGGGGCTTAGTATAAGGTCAACGTCCGCCGGCTCAGTCAGTTGTCTTATTACCATATCGATAGGCAGCTCAATGGCATCGATACTCACTTTTTCTAACATCCGCTGTTCGAGCGTTGTCAGCACCGCTTTCTTGTCCGGGTTTTCATACTTGTTCGCAGCAACGGCAGCGGCACAGGCCGGCATCACGAATGCAAAAAGCATTAAAGAGCATAGTACCCTTGATTTCATAGACCTTTTCATAATACTACCTTTCCCAGATTTATCTTTAACTAATATCGTTTCTATCTCATACATTTATCGTTGAACTTTTTGCGTCCACCTTTTGCCGTTCATTTCAAATTCGATGCTGTTTTCGTTTATTTTTACGACAGTCGCACCCAACACTTTTTCACCTTTGTGTACTATTTGGTCGCCGATACTTGCGGAGCTTGCGGATGGATTATTCTTGCTATAGACAATGCCTTTTACGATTAGTTTTCCGGTTTTGACCTGAGCAGTGTCAGCCGGGCCGAATTGCATAGGGTCGCGAAGCGCCGCTGGATAGGGGGCCGGAATCTGCCAATCAATTTTGTTAGTGCCGGCGACGGCGATGTTCGCCGTCTTGTTTTTCGTGGCCCCTTTTGTCTTACGCGGAACTATGCCAACGACTTGAACAAGCACAAAAATCAAAATGATAAAGAGAATCGGTATAAATATCGCCATTGTTTTTTGCTTTGCGGCACTGACGCCCGGCTTGGGTGCGAAAAGCTTCTTTTGTATTTGTTGCCAGGATTTTTGCAGGGGATTTCCTTCAGCAGTTTTTATCGTAGTATCCGCTTTACGTTGTTTGGTCGGAGTCGCTTTCGGCGGTGGCTCCGCAGGCCGTTCAGGTCTTGGTGCCGGGGCGGTTTTCGCAACGGAAGCCGCCGGATTTTCAGGAACAGACGCCTCCTCCAAACGCCATTTGTTGGGCTTGGACTGTTCCTCATGGCGCTCGTGTTCTGCAGCGGGCACATAACTTGGCTGTTTAGCGCCGTTGTCCTTCGGAATCGGCACACCATCAAAAATCGATTTGATTTCCTTGTGCAGCCCTACCTTACGTTTGGCCATTCTTTATCTCCTCAGCCGAACCCTCACAATTGTTTATCACCTCCCCCGAAGTCTCCGGCCTCGGAACCGCCGGTTGTTCAGGAGCGTAATCTGACTGCTCCGGCCTATGCGCATCAAGACGCTCTTGCACGCCGTTTTTTTCCTGAGTCTGTATAGCATTAAGAATCGATAAACTGTCCGTGGCCGATTCGCCGTCGTCTTTCTTCGGATGTATTATGTCATTAAAAAACGACAAGATTTCCTTGGGCGACCTTGATTTACGCTTCACCATTGTTTACCTCCTCTGCCGAACCCTCACAATTGTTTATCACCTCCGCCGGAGTCTTCTCGTTGCTTGTCTCCTCAGCCGAAACCCCTTCATTGTTTATTACCTCCGCCGGAGTCTTCTCGTTGCTTGTCTCCTCAGCCGAAACCCCTTCATTGTTTATTACCTCCGCCGAAGTATTCTCGTTGCTTGTCTCCTTAACCAAAGCCCTTTGATTGATTATCTCCTCTGCCAAAGACTTATATTCAGCCGCGCCTCTGCTTTCAGGGGCGTAAGTCAAGACAGACTCGCCGGCACTTGGAGCTTCAGCCAATCTTACAGTTCTATGGATAACCGTATCGAATACCAAATCGCCGAAAAATTCTCTCATCTGCTGTTTCACTTGATTGCTCAATGTTGTCCTGCTTTCCACGAACGTCAACAGCACGCCAAGGATTTCTAAGCTGCTATTAAAGCGTTCCTTAACAATAGCTACGGTCTCAAATAACTGTCTTAGACCTTCAAGAGCGTAGTAATGTGTCTGAACCGGTATTATTACGTCAGTACTTGCAACCAGGGCGTTTAGTGTCAGCAAACTAAGTGACGGCGAGCAGTCAATAACACATATATCGTAATTGTCGTTTACGCAGCTAAGCTGTTTGCTTAGTACATATTCTCTGCCATGAAGCGTTGCCAGTTCAAACTCGATGCCGGAGAGCAAAATATTGTTTGGGACCAGATTAAGTCCTTTTACGCTTGTGCTTAATACTACCCTGGACATTGGTATTTGCGGATTGGTAAGAACATCATAAACGGTTTTATCCAGAGCGTTAGGGTCGTGGCCTACTCCCAGCGTGGTGTGTGCCTGCGGGTCCAGGTCCACTACCAAAACCCGCTTTCCCAATAGCGCAAAAGCTGCGGAAAGATTTACCGCAGTAGTTGTTTTGCCGCAACCGCCTTTCTGATTTGCTATTGCTATTGTTCTCATTTTTATCCCGCCGACAGCTCGGCAGTGCTTTCAACTGTCCTGCCGCTTTCTGACAAAAACCGCTAAGTCCATATTCACCTGATGGCCTGAATTGTCCTTGTCTGAGCGAGTTATTGAGAAGTTATCTACAAAAACGACCGGTCGGTGTCTCTCCAGGGCGTTTAGCAGGGTTGCAAACTGATTAAAACCTGCCGTGAAACTGATTCCAATGCGGTTCTCGAATATATGCTTACAATTAGGTATCTCCGAGTTGCGAAGGTTGTCTTTGGCGCCAATGCTGAATGACCCAACTTCTTTGTCGCTTGCGATTTGGCTTATATCGAATACCAAATTAGCTGAATCCTCGGAATTGATAACAAATTCCCTCAAGCTGCTTTGGAGACGCTCGATTTGCCCATTTAACTTGAGTTTAGTTTCCTCCCGTGCTGCTTTCAGCGCAAAGTTGTACATTTGTTTTTTCTTCGAGACTTCCTTTTCTATCTCTTTGTTGTTTTTTTTCTGTGGCCCGAGCACAAGCATATAGGTGAACAGAAACAGTACAAAGCAGCCTGCCCATATTAAAGCTACTGTCGTAAAATGTTTTTTATAAATCGATTTCATAAAGCACCTGCTACAATCCCGGCTTGAAAACGCAGTCTAACGTGTAAGAGACAACATTTTGCCCCTCAAGCGTATCAAATTCCTGTGAAACTCTGATGTTTTCCAGCTTGGGAGCGAGGAAACTTGAATAGAAAAGACGGTCCCTGAAATCTTTAACCGCTTTGTCATAGTCGATTTGATGGCTCAAAGAGACATTCATCTGCAATGTTCTTGCAGGGATGCTGATAGGAACCTTTTTATTGGGGTCCTCTTTACTGCGAATTTGTCTTTTTACAAAACGCTGCTTCATCTCAAGTTTGGTCAACACCATCGAATCCGGCATGTTCCTTACCAGCGTTGCCAAAACAGAAGACCATTGAGTATGTCTGCCGACGGAGGATGCAACTTCTGCCAGGCTGCTGCCTATAGCGGCTTTCTCTTTCTCTAACGATTCTTGCAGCTTTACTGCCTCCGACAGCTTGTTAGTCCTTTCCGTGTATTTGGTTATATCCTGCCTCTGTATGGACATTGCAACGCTGTTGCTCAGGTAAAAGCCGAACATTGCTATTCCGACAATAATAGGTACGCCGAACGCTAACGCCCCGACGGCTATGCCTTCAGGCCTGCTCTTTAGCGGAATACCTTCTCCCTTTAACAAATCTATCGTGAACATCAGATTGACCTCATAGCAAGACCGGCTGCTACTGCCATTGCAGGCCCTTTACTTGCAAGAGTATCTTTACAAAGCCGGCCTGCATCGCAGCGTATTTTATCAAAAGGGTTCCACAACACAGTCGTGGCGTCAAGCTCCTTATCCAATAGCTCTACAAAACCTTTGGCCAGGGAGAAACCGCCACAGACAAATATCTTTTCGATAATCGCAGATTTCTCCTGGGCCGCGTAGTAGCGTAACGTTTCAGTAACATCGATAATCAATTGCCGGCACGCTTCCTCCAGACTATCCCGAACCTCTGGTTGTGTTGTCGATGAATTGTCGGACAGTCCTTGGGGCTCCTTACGGAGAATCTTCTTTATACTTTCCGTTGAAACATTGTTCTCACTTGCAATCTGCTCGGAAATAGCATTGCCGGCATAAGCAATATCGCGAATAAAGGGTAAAGCATTATCGCTCATAATTGCCAGAGTTGTGAAAGAGTTGCCAACATTCAAAATAGCTGTTGTTCGGCCGTGCGTGGGTTTTTCGTACTCGCTAAGGCAATTCAAAAGCGCCAATCCGTCCACATCCATCAAGACGCAGTTAAGAGAAGCATTCTCGACAAGTTGTATTTTGTTTTTTATCAGCTTATTCGTCGTCGCTACTAAAGTGCCGGTAACATTATTTTTGTCGTTGGATATCAGTTGATAGTCAACAGCCCCATCGTCAACGTTAAATGGACAAACCTGCGCAGCTTCGAGCAAAATTGCTCCTTCTATTTCCTTCGCCGGTAATGAAGGGAACTTAAAATATCGCACCGCAACTTCCGGCCCGGATACGCCACAAACTGCCATTCGCGTTCGAATCCCAGTGGACTCAAGGCATTCGCGAATTGCCCTCATTGTGTTTCTTTCTTTATCGTTATTGTTATCTTCGCTCGCTGCAATATCAGATATGCCGGCAGCCGTAACCGTGTGCCGACCGTTGTGCTCGTCCATCTGGACTATCTTGACTGACGATGAGCCAATATCCAGAGCCAGGACTTGCCTGTCCTCAAGCTCAAACTTAAATGACCCTTTCCAGTTCAGATTCATGCAGTCTTCACTCCAACAATAATTGGTGTTTGACGTATAGCAATTAACCTTCTTTTCCTATTTACTTCTCACTTTCGCGGCAGTAATTCCAATACAAAAGCAGTGGCACTATCGGCTATCCGCTGTCTTCTCATCGGCTTAAAAAAGCTGGTGTTTTACGTATAAATTCCGGTCTGTTAGGTTCACAGGTTAGTGTGGGGGATTTTGACATACCGGCTGCTACGGGTATGCTGGCATCGACCGATAATATCATTAGTCTAAAAACACGAATCCCCGGAAATGATAACGCAGCACATTCTGGCCTGCGCGAGAACCACGTATCATTGCGATAAAGCCCGTAAAATGATACTGTGGATAAGGATTTTTGATGGTGCAAATAAGGATTTTAGGATGGGCTTTTTTAAGTTATCGGGCGTGGCTAACCTTTGACGAAAGCAATCTCAGCCGAGTATTTCACAGACTATTTTTGCGCATTACATTGAGTATCGCAGAAGGCCTTATTCCTGGTGAGCTTATTCATCGAATATTGGATAAGTGCACCTCTGGTGATAATCAACCCTTTTTTGACCATGCGCGATTCGGCTCCTCCTGAAGCTTTTGTGTCCACTTTTTCTTGTTCCTTTTGAGCTCAACTTTATTTTTGTATATTTTCACGACCTCCACGTCGTGTATCGTCTCACCTTCGTGCACAATTTTACCGCAGATTACAGCGGAAGGGCTCCCTTCGGTATAGACGATTCCTGTTATCACTCCGTGCTTGACCTGTGGTAATTCACAAGCCGCGGGGGTCTTTCCCACTCCCCAGAAATAGTAGCCTACCATTCCCACAATCACAGCCACCTCAGCTAACACGAAGACGAAGGTTTTTGTTTTGCTCATCATACAACTCCTGTTTTTTCCTTACTGATTAACAAACTATCTCAAAACTGTCATTGCCTCAAATAGGATTCTGCACCTGCTTAAAATGACATTTCGTGTTTCGAGATAGTTTCTAAGAGTTTTACTCCGTTGGACGATAGTCGTGCCAGCCCGCGGGGGCCGGAATATACTTGCCCTGCAGCCACATATCGCCCGGCAGAACACCTTGAAGCAGTCTTTCGTCAAGATAGTAACGTTTAATGTAACCATCACTGCCTATCAATCCGACGACGCCACGGATTGCTTCCGCGATAGTGCCGCGCACAATCAGGTAGTCCGGGTAGCCGCCGTCTTCCTTCCTGTCACCCTTAGAACTTCGTCTGACGTTTTCGGCGCCCCAGCCGCCGCCGCCGATTGTCATAGCCGCCTCAACTTCCATCAGGTCCGGCAAATGCCTCTTATACGAACCTGCTGAGTAGCCCGTGTCGGCTCTGCCGATAGGGACGTACTTAAAACCTTCAGGTTCGACAGGTTCATCATCGACATAGCTATAGTCACTCATACCCGGGTCAACTACCTTGATTACGCCTTGGGCAATTAGCCCCAGGATGTTCGGATTGTCTTGTGATGGCTTCCCATCTGCGTCGTGTTCACCGTCAGCTACTGTGGAGTCGGCAATCCAGATATTACCAGTCGCTACGACGGTTATCTTGCCTTTTATCGCATCCTGAGTTCCGGGCAGATTGACGTCCCCACTGCCGATAACGACATTGCCTTCAATAAAAATCTGTCCGCCAGGTTCTGATTCCACACCGCCGATTGACTGAGTTACGTAAGTCTCATCTATACGGCTGACAAATCTTTCCCCCGTGCTGTCCGCGTCCTCAGGCATAAGATGGTAAGCATAAATATTATATCTTTCGTATTGGGTGCCATCGCTGCCGGGCTTGATTCTAAAATCCCATGTTTGGTTGTCACTGCTCTGCTTAAACCCGCGGACCGTGCAGTCATTTGTTATCCGGACCTTGCCCACTCCGTCCTCAACGAAAAACTCAAGCTGAACAGCCGGTAGAGGATTTGAAACGGCTGCATTCGCTGCGGGACCGAACTTGAATTGGTCCGCTGTACTTTCTTCAAAGCGCTTGACTTTCTCCGTTATAGCGCTCTCATCTGTTATTTTACTGTCCGGCTGGTCAAAACATATTCCGCCATCAAAAAAACCCATCACAGAAGCGTACTTATCAGAGCCTCCGTCGGTGTATCTTGATTCACCCATACCCACGGATTGTAAAAATTGCGGGCTGCCCGATATATAAATGTCCCGCTCATCAGGATCGTCGTTGAACTTATTAATATGCAGCAGCATATCAATTATTTCCCCGCTGGCGTAACTCACCGGATAGGTGCTGCTGCTGCCGGCAGGTACTCTGCATATACCCATATCCCAGCCGCCTATCGCCTGAACCACCAGAACATCCACCGTTTTATTAAACATCCCGCTGTGACCGTTGGATATAACCCTGTAAACCGGCCGAGCTCCAATAAATGAGTAGAACTCAATCTTATAATCGCAATCGCCGTCCGCAAATTCTAATGTCTCGTTTGTTCCCTCCGCCTCATCTTGCAGTGCGCTTAGCATATCATCCTGCTGACTCATCCAGAAAATCGCCGTCTCATAGCCCGCCTCAGCGGCAAGCATTGCCACCGTCTCATTTTTCATCGCAATAGCCCGATGTCTGACGCCATAGGTAATCGTTAAGAGTCCTCCTCCCAGAGCGGCCAAAATAATCAGCGACACAACGACCAGAACAAGTACTGACCCGTCCCGACAAAAGCGAGATTGTTTGATTTTGGTTCTCATAATCTTATCCCCTCAACCGGTTAACCGAATATCGCTCAGAAAAGCGCCCTCGACCAATTCTTCTCCTCCTGCTTATCTCGGCCAGATATTTCGCAGCATTGTTGCTGTCGTCACCCGGATGCTCTCATCATCTTCAGGGTCCGTCAGTGTAATATTGATTCTTACGCATCCCTGGCCCATCCCATTTAAGGTTGTGTGGCTGAAAGCCCCGATGTTAGGGTCGGTCGTAACATTTTCTGCGAGGGTCATTGTCGTTATATCAGAGCTGTTTTTGCTGCCTCCTCCCTCCGGCACGGCCCCAGGCGGATATGGGCCGTAGTCAACTTTCAATTTCTCATCGTCAAGATAAAAAAGTGCATAAACCGTCGCTGTCTTTGTAACGTCCATTAAGTCGTGGCTGTCCTCCGAGTCAAGCTCCACATCCCAGTATCTGAACTCTACCGCGTCGCCGGAAACCACTTCTTCTGGATTTGCTGTTTGAGGCACAGCGGCAGTAAAAGTGCTGCCGCTTATATCATAGATTGTGTAATCAATACGGTTGGACTTTCTTCCAATACTGCTGAACCTTACCATAATATTATGCGAATCCTCTTTTATGCGCTTGTGGGCCGAATTGTACGTCCTGTTCCAGGCACGTTGGCCGCTAACCAGCAAAATCCCAACCACTGATACAAGCATTGTGCTGATGACCATAGTAATGACCAGCTCAATTATGGTTATACCCGAACGAGTTTTTCTATATTCCCAACACATTGATTCGCATCTCCTTTTTCTAACCCCCCGATGCATCGAGTCTGACGTAAGTAGTCAGGGCAGCTAACGGGCGCAAAGCATCACCATACCCTGAATTTGCATGTTCATTCGCTACTTGCTCAGAAGTTATAGTTCCCCAATTGACTTTTTTTTCCGTATTTCGTCTCCACACGGTGGTAACAGTTAGCCGCCTGAGCGTTACTTCAGCTTCGCTGTCATAGGCAACATCTTCCCAATCTAATACAATTACCATCGGCACATCGTCAACCGTGATACTATATATCCCATTAGGCAGAACAATGCCTTGAGCGAGGGATATTATGTTAGAGGAAAAGCCCAGTCCTAAAGCGCTTGGGTCGTAGTCTTCTGAGCCGCCCGTGCTTTTCCAGTCTTCCATCAGCAGTTGTGCAGTGCGTGTGCTGGTGGTTTGTGCATGTGCTATTCGGGCCTGCAGGGCAGCGTGGTATTCGTAGCCTAATGCGCCCAAAGCAGCTATGGCCAGAACGGCCATAGCCACTAATACCTCAACCAAAGTAACTGCCGCCGCGAACTTGAGTCGTTTAACAGCCATATTCGCCGTCCTCCCTATACTGATTTCCGAAAAATGGGGTTTTGTATGCCCCCGCCGAAAGCTTACTGGCAGATTAACGCGCCTAAAACGGCTATGGCCGTTCTGGCCATAGCCGCTATTGACTAAATCGGATTAATTGCACCGAGCTTATTGTTTTGGTCAACGGCCGTATTAACCCTTTCCCCCCCTAACTTTTAACCATGTCCGCATAGGTGCGGTTCATCCGTGGTTCTCTTCTTTGCAACACAAGACCATTCTTAGTTCCAGGCGCCAGTCTGGTCCATTGTGTGGGTTGCGGGAGAACTCGGTGCCCCTCCCGGTCCCGGAGCAGTGGCGGCGGTAACTGTAATGGTGTAATCAAGACCAGTACCACCGGCGTTTATAGCCGCAAGGCTAATCACGTAACAACCGTTGAGGAAGTAGCGTCCGTCAAGGTCGGTTGAGTCTATCCCGAGCGCAGTGCCAAATACTCCAACGCCGCCGTTCAGGTCCGCGGCGTAACTGGCAGTGGGGTAGCTTGGACCCTTTTCAGCCCAGTATGCGCGGATGCCCGTACGGATTGTGCCTGCTGCAGCGTTAGCTTCCGACCACTTGGCCGAATCAATTCGACCCTTCATAAGCGGAATAGCTACCGCAGCAAGGATGCCCACGATGAGAATCACAACCATCAGCTCAATCAGTGTGAAACCTTTTCTGCTTTCCATTTTAGTTTCTCCTAAAAAATGTTTTTATGACTATCTTCGTACCTGCAACAGCGGGTATCATTTGAGATTAACAATCGACCAAATTCATTAGCGACTATATCAGTTTTTCCTTTTTTTATTGCCTGTGCCGGTGTGTTAAGTTGCCGACATTGAGAAAATCGGCAGATATAGCGCAAGCACTACCACCAACACAATCGCGCCAACTGTTACAATCATTATCGGCTCAAGCAGCGACGTCAAAGTCGTTATCATAGAATCGACCTTTTGTTCGTAGTAGTTGGCGGTTCTGTCCAGCACTTTCGGCAGGGACCCGCTTTCTTCGCCGACTTGTACCATTTTCACGACCATATTAGGGAAAAAGCCCGATGTGGCCATACTCATCGAGATGTTTAAACCTTCGGTGATATGCTTTCTGGTTTGCACTATTGCCGATTTTATAATGTCGTTAGAGGACATTTCGGAGAGAATATCAAGCACCTCAAGCACAGAAACGCCCGAAGTAAGCAATGTTGACATCGTTCTGCAGAATATCGCAACAAAGGATTGTTTGAATATCTTACCTGTCAGAGGCAGGACAAGGAAAATTTTGCTGAACAAATGATGGCCTTTCTGAGTTTTCGAATAAACAAGAACGCAGAAAATGATTAGGAACAGCAAAGAGCCGATAATATAAACCAGATTGTAACGCACCACATCGTAAAAACCCATAAATCCCCTGGTAAAAGCAGGCAGGTCGCTGCCCAGCTGGTCGAATATGATACGGAAGCGGGGAATAATAAAAGCCATGATGAAGGTGACAATCGCCACAATAAATGTTAGCACGAAGACCGGATAGGCCATCGCGCCCTTGACCTTTCTGGCTAATTTATCACAATTGTCGAAATGCTCCGCAAGTCTGCGCAACGATGTTGGCAGACTACCGCCAATTTCACCCGCTAATATCATCGCGCATGAGAGCTTGTTGAAAACGCGTGGAAATTTTGAAATACTCTCCGAAAAGCTCTCGCCTTTCTCCATATCTTGCAGAACCTGTTGCAATATTTCTCGAAGCTGAAGATTTTCTATGTCCTCCGAAAGGGTATCCAGACCTGTGGTAATAGAAATTCCTCCCTCTACCATCGTGGTCAACTGCCAGCAGAGCGCTGCCAGGTCGGCTGATTTGATTCGCTTTCGGTGATATGTTCGCTGGGGTTTACCAATGCCCTCAGATATTTCGTTCACGGAAACAGGCGTAAAACCCTGCTCGCGAAGGTAACCCAGGACGTCGTTTGAAGAAACTGCCTGTCGAACGCCTTCTTTGCGTTGGCCTGATGAGTCCCGGGCGAGATATTGATAGCCTTTCATTTACCGAACCTTCTCAAAAACACCTGATACTTTGGAACACATACAATGCAGACCGTCATTGCGAGGAGCCAAGCGACGAAGCAATCTCTCTGCACTGTTGTTCTTCCACAACCATATACCATCGGCGTCCGAAAACCCTGGGTTTAGGAAAAATCGGCTCTCGGCTTCTTAAAATCTGCTCCACCCTTATGCCGAAAACTGGATATCTTTTATGTGAAAAAACGGTAGCTCCTCAAAATAAGGGTCAGCTTTTACCTTTCTTTTGGGGCAAGCCGGAAACAATTCTTTCCCGGCTGCTACGATTTTACATTTTCTGTGAATGCTACCCTGAGGACCTCTTCAGCCGTGGTTAAGCCCTGGAATATCTTGCTTACACCGCTTTCGAGCAGTCCCCCGTAGCCTTTTTGACGTGACGTGGCTCTTATTTGCGACTCATTGGCGCCGACAATAAGCTTTTCCCGTATATCATTATCCATAACCAGGAACTCGAATATAGGCAGACGCCCTGAATAACCTGTCCCGCCACAGGTGTTGCACCCTTTACCGTGGTAAAACACAGCGTCCTTCGTCTGTTTGGGGTCGATTTTTAAGCGTTTGAGAATTTCTTCATTTAAGGTTATTGGTTCTTTGCAGCGGTCACATATCTTTCTGATAAGTCGCTGTGCAACGATTAAATTCAGCGTCGAAGCCAGTAGATATGGCTCGATTCCCATATATATAAATCTGCTTATTGCGCTCGGTGCGTCATTCGTATGGAACGTGCTCAGGACCAGATGGCCCGTCAGAGATGCTTTTATCGCAATCTCAACCGTTTCCTTGTCTCTGATTTCACCTATTAAAATTATGTCCGGGTCCTGTCTCAAAATTGCACGCAGACACGTCGCAAAATTCAGGTCGATTTCCGGCTTGATTTGAACCTGGTTAATACCCGCAAGACGGTATTCGACAGGGTCCTCGACCGTGGTAATATTCTTCGTCGGGTCCTTTAGATAATTTAATGCCGAATACAATGTCGTGCTTTTGCCGCTGCCGGTCGGGCCCGTAACAACTATGATGCCGTGGGGCTGTGACAATGTCGTTTCAAATTCTTTAAGAAGTTCCGGTTCAAAACCAAGTTGACCAAGGTCGTGGTTTAGAGATGATGCGTCCAGGATTCGCATCACTATCTTTTCGCCGTATATCGTTGGAATTACCGAGACACGCACGTCTATATCTTTGCCGGATGTCTTCATCTTAAATCGACCGTCCTGGGGAAGTCTGCGCTCGGCAATATCCATCTCTGATAGAATCTTTATCCTGGCAGTTACCGCAGCCTGCATCTTTCTCGCCGGCGGAACCATATCACGGAGTATTCCGTCAATTCGCATCCGAATCATCATTGAATGTTCCTGAGGCTCGATATGGATGTCACTTGCCCTGCTCTTGACCGCCTGGCTTAACAGCAAATCAACGAAGCGTATCACAGGCGGCTTCGTTGCCGCTATTTCGCTGCTGATGCCCCCCTCGGAGATATCCTCTCCGACTTCTTCGCCCTGCTCCTCTCCTACTCCGACTTCCAGCTCTACAATGTCCCGAAGATGCTGCTCTTCGACGTCGGAACCATGATAAATCACCTCTATCGCTTTCTGAATTTCCTGGGTCGAGCTAAGCACTACTTTAATCCGACGCTTTATTTTCAGCGTGATTGTATCTATTGCGATAACATTAAGCGGGTCAGCCATCGCCACGATAACCTTGTCATCTATTTCCCCAATGGCAACAAGGCAGAATCGTTTGGAGATGCTCTCGGGCAGCATGCGCGCAGTATTCATATTAATCTTGGCAACATCGTCGAAATGAATGTACTCCATCGAGAGATGTTCAGACAGAGCATGCGTAACATCCTCGTCGCTTAGCATCTTCAGTCGCAGCAGTACTTCACCAAGTCGTCCACCCTGTTGACGCTGTTCGTTGAGTGCTTCGATTAATTCTCTGTGGCTTATCAGACCTTTCGATACGAGTGATTCGCCGAAAAGAAGGTCGGCTTTTGTTTTGGGGGGACTAAGGATTTCTTGTACAGATTTCATACAATTACCTCAACCTATGGCCATTTATTAGGTTTCTTTCCGATAAATTACATACACAACTAATGTTACTTACGTTAAGCATCTGTTGCGGAAAAAACATTTTGTCATTCACGCTGCAGTTTACACCCGCAGTACGATACGGGGTGGGAATGGCAAATACTATTTCCACAGCGCGAGCTATCTACTAAGGATAAAAAGCTTAAAATGGGGTATGGATAAGGTTCTTTCATTTCCACCTGTACCTATTTCTTAAAGTATACTACAGAAAACGTCGGAGGCCAAAAACCTGTTGGCCTATTCAACAATGGTAGATGGCGTCCCCCAAAAAAAGATTCCCTGCTTTCATAAAGCTGAAGCGCTCTTTATGGGACGGTTGCTGATTTAATCGCAGATATGGACGGCTGATTTCGGTACTTTTGTTTTTGTTGGAACAAAACTTTTTGTTTCTTTGTCCCTGTACAATTGATATTCGTGGCAAAATAATGCTCAAAAGTACAAGTGTTGCGACGGTTACTACTTGTCTGGAACACATACGATACAGAGTGTCATTGCGAGGAGCAGGGTGCCCACCGTCATTGCGAGGAGCAAAGCAAGTTTACCCTGAGTGTAATCGAAGGGAAGCAATCTCAATCCTGCGAAGGCCTGAGATTGCCGCGACCCACCTTCAGCAACTCTCGCAATGACAACCCGGCAAACCAAACGTTACAGATTACTACTTGCCTTCATCGGGCTTGGTACTCACCGCCGGAAAGGCAGACACCCGAAGCCGCGCGCAGCCCATGGGAATCAGACTTATGGTCTCAAGCGGCTCATTGGATGTCACCGGGCTCTCTGGCAGTACGCCTACAAGTCCCTGTTTGTCTATCTTCCATTCGGGGATTTTTCTTGCCTTCGCACGCAATTCTATCGGCGCTGCCTCCGGCGTGAACGGCTGCTCCGCAACCGGCCCGGATTTCTTGATGACCTCGAAAGAAGCGGCGGCATTTGCAGCATCGAACGCCAAACCATAGTTCCAAGCCGTCGTCGGGTACACTTCGTACGCAGGCCACTTCATAACCACGTCAATGACCCGCTTTTCACTACTCTTCTCCCTCCCATCATACTTCACCCATTTCTCGCCGATTTTCAGAGAAAAAGTCAGTGCCCCGCGGTTGACCGACACTGAGTTCTTGTTCTTGTCCCAAACGTTGACTGTAATCCGCGCTGGAAACTCTATCTCTACGATGTCACCGTTCGCCCACGTCCGCTCAAGCACCGCGTACGAGAGTGGCTCGAACTTGGCCCGAACACGCTTGCCGTTTACTTTTATATTCGTTCCTTCGCACCACCTGGGGATTCTAACGTACAGTGGGAAGCGAACCTGCTTTGGCGTTGAGATACTCAATCTTACGTTCTCGCTGAACGGATACTCCGTACTCTCGACTATTGTCACAGTCGTCCCGTCACCGACCTTCGCAGTGACCTCGCTCGCACAGTAAAGCGATGCGCACAAGCCGTTGTCAGCCGTAGCTAACCATAGTTCCTCTGCGTAGTAAGGCCAGCCGTGTGAGACATTGTGCTGGCAGCACCGATATATCCACGGACTATAAGCAAGCATACAGCCGCGATTTTGCACGCCCGGACTCTTATTATGACGGTCGAGCTGAATCATATTGGGAGCGGTAAGGTAGTGGAGACCCTTGAGGTTCGCCGGCCGCGATGCCGGAAACGAATTGAACGCAACATTCTCGCACCGGTCCGCCCAGATTGGATTGCCTGTAATCTTCATCAGCATCTCGAAGCTGTGCATAAACTCCACCATCGAGCACGTCTCCGCCGCTTGCCGAGGCCCGTAATACCCTTCCCGGCACCCCTCATCCGCGCCGAACATACCACCCGGAACCTGCCCGTAAAGTCCCATCACCGTCTCGTAATTTCTCTCCGCCGCGCGCACAAACTTACGGTCCTTCGACTGCATATAAAAAATAGCCGGCTGCCGGAAGCACTGCGCAATATTCACCCCGTGCCAGCTCGCAACCTTTTCCGTCCAGTTGTTCGTATGCTCGTGGATTTTCTTTGCCACATCCAGAAGCCATTCTTCGCCGGTTCGGTTGTATAACCAATAGACGCTCTCAAGATTGTCACCCGCTCGCCTCTTCTGCCACGACCTTGGCAGAAAATCCTCACTCGGAACCGAAAGCTGCCACCGGAAGTACTTGGCCATAAACGGTAGAACGCGATTGTCACCGCTATACTCATAATAAGACTGAAGACAATTCAGCGCAATCATATTCGGCCAAAGGTCAGGCCTGCCATCCTGCTTGGTCAGATTCAAACGAGGCCCGAACCACCCGTCCTTTCGCTGACTCGAAAGAATCCCCTCAATCCATTTCCGCGCTTCCTTAATAATACGCTCATCCTTGAGTACATAACCGAGGTCACCATAACCTTTGACCCAGTAAGGCAGCTCCTCCCAACCGCTGTGACCTTCACCTTTAGGACTAAGCCACGCATTACCCTCGGCCTTGCACCATTTGCTAAGCTCCGGCAGATGTCCCACCATACCATCCGCTTCAAGCTCGAGCTGGTGTCGAAGCCAACCTTTCGGACTAATCGCCCCAATCGGCAGCTTCACAAACGGACTCGGCGCCAGCGGCGCCTGATTAGAAACATAGAAGCTGTTGCTTCTGGGCGGCGGCGTCTTGACGACCTGAACCGTCTTCTGCCCGCAGCCCGACAGCACTAAACACCCAATACACAGCCCGTACACGATTTCCTTGAACTTCATTTGCGATGCCTCCTGAAAAACAGTTTCTTATTCCGTAAGTGTAATAAATAACGCCGCCAAATCAACCTTCTTAACCCAGCCAGTGTGTTGGAACGCAAAAATCTTGACTAAATCGAGTGAACTGCTTAATATTATTTCTGCCGCGGATGTGGCGGAATTGGCAGACGCGCAGGCTTCAGGTGCCTGTGGGCTTCGGCTCGTGGAGGTTCGACTCCTCTCATCCGCAGTAAACCTTCCTCTCAGCCAAAAACCAGCTTTTTTCGCCTCATAGCCACAATGCGCCCAACTATCTAACGCAGATTGTGCCGACAGGCCGATAATAAGTAATAAGGAATTTGCTATTTGGTGGGTAAGGAATTGGCGGTAGTGAAGCGAATCACGACCCACGAATCGCGAGCCACGAATTATGTTTGAAGTTGCCCAAAATCTTGAGCAAGCCGCAACGGGCTTGAACCCCATAGTCTCTGTCCTGCTCGGCCTGGCTGCCGTCATCGTCGGGTTATTTGTCTGGCTCGGCGGCCTCGGATTTAGAAAAATTTTGGTCGCAGTCGTAGGCGCAGTCGGCGGCGGTGGCTGTGCTTTTCTCATGCACGGCCGAGATATTATGCCCATAGCTGTTGCGGCGGCAATCGGAGTCGTTGTAGCGATTATCTTTGAGAGACTCTTTATCACGATAATGACAGCCGGTTTGGCGGCGCTTTTCAGTTTTGCCATTTTAGCCGGCCTGTATAATACCGACTTCAGCGAGGGCTTAAAGCGGGCTTGTTTACAGATGCCGGTATATAGCTGGGTAATAATAGCGGCCCTGGCGGTAATTTTTATAGTAGCTGGATTTTACCTTTGGCGCTTAACTTCAGCTTTGTGCTGTGCAGTTTTAGGGACAATGCTTGTTTTTGCCGGTATGATTTTATTGTTATTGTACAAAGGTGCTGCCCCTGTAACTTATATTAGCGCCAGAGGATTGTTTTTCGCTGCGGTTTTTGGCGCAATGACCGCTTTTGGAACGATTGAGCAGTTAATGTTTTGCCGACTCCCGGAGAAACGGCTCACAGCAAAAAAAAGAGCAGGTAGCTCTGAGAATAGGCCTGACAAAGCATCTCTGGGTTGGCGGAACCGATAAGTTGCACAGAAAGATTTTATAAAGATAAATTGCGGTTTACCGCGAAAAATCAAATGCAAATTAAGGAGAAGTACGATGGATTTTTTCGCTATCCTCGCACAGGCCGACGAACCGGCAAACCAGGCGGCGGAAGAAGCTTTTGTTCCTGTTGATTTTATCTGGGAACAGATTACCGCTCTGAATTTAATTGAAGCTTTAACCTTTATCTGTTTTGGCGTCGTCTGCCTTTTCTATGGCTGGCGAATTTTCAAAATACTCGTAACGCTTAGTTTTGGACTGGCCGGTTTATTTGCCGGAATAATAGTCAATGAAAAACTTGTTGGTGGTAATGGAATGTGGCTTGGCATAATAGGCATGGTACTGATGGTTGTTCTTTCCGTCCCACTCTTGCGATGGGGAGTCAGCGCGCTTGGGGCGGTAGCAGGGGGGATACTTGCCGGCGGAATATGGTATGCCTTTAACTTGCCCCAGCAGTATGTCTGGGCAGGGGCGCTCGCAGGACTTATTGCCGGCGGTATGATTTCATTTATCGTATTCAAAATCGCCGTTATGCTCTTTACCAGCTTTGGAGGCGGTGGATTGATAGTAGTTGCTCTGCTTGCTATCCTGTACCGATATATGGATATAGACGAGCAGATTCAGGAGTTGGTTTTTAATCGGAGTTGGTTTCTGCCGGCCGTGTTACTGGTACCGACAGCGGTGGGCATAATCGTGCAGAACAGGTTTGTTAAAGGAACGAAGGACTGGAGTGTCTGAAAATCCCCGCCCAATCCCATAATTTAGCCCTGCGTTTCACGCGTGGTTTTTTGTTTAGTCGTCGCTGGCTGCGAGTATCGAGCATCAAGTATCGAGCATCGAGTCTCCCTTATCTTAACGACCAATCATACGGGCAGTAACCGAGCCATTCATCAACAAAGACGTCCAAATCAAAGTAGTCGACAATATCATACTCATCCTCATACAGGTCAGCGGGCAAATCACTTCCCGTCTCAAGCCAGTAGTCGGCGAATCGCGCAAAGAGGCGAAAATCGACTTTGCATAAGGGCTCGCCAGGCCAAAAGCCGCCGAGCAGCTCATATTGGCCGCCTTCGGAATACGCCGCATCCGGCTGACCTATCGTGCCCATAACTGTGTATGTTCCGCCACTGCTCGTCCCGCCTCCGCCATCAATCGTGCTCCACTCTAAGACATAAGGCCCACCGGTCTGGGCCAAGGCTAACGAAGCGAAAGACGCCGCAAAGCAAACCGCAATAATGGTGACGGTTATACTAACTTTGCGAATTTCTACCGCTATATTTTTATTGTTAATTTGATTCATAGCTCACCTGCTTTTCCTGTTGTTTCGTTGGTCCCGGCAAGTTGCAGATTACGTACAAACTCTATACCTTTTTCCTCTGGCAAACCGTAAGCTGCCGGATGCAGGTAGTATCCGCGTTCTCCCGCGGACTTGTACTTCTCAACGGCGATTTGGTTCGCCACAGCATAAGCATCCTGTCTGATGCCTGTAACCTGCCAGGATACTTCCATACCGGCTTTGCCACCTGCAATCTTGAAGCGGTTGCCGGAAATCTTTTCAGCGATGTAAACCGGGGCAAATCCACCAATGGTTGTAAGCTGATAACGGAATTCTTGGTTCAATGCCTCGAAGTACTCCGGAAGCTGCACTGATGCTTTGCCGTCTTCATCGAGGATTACGTTACCGTTATAAACATTCATCATATCCGGCGACTCGACGAATGAGTGTTGCAGATATTTGTTTTCCGGGTCGAGCGGATGGTCAATCTTGAACGTTCCGCTGCCTTTGGACAAAGTACCGGTAACGTGTACGTCACCGCTAAAATACCCGGCATAACTACTGCCGCTGAGACCATACACGCCATAGTGATTGAGGCTGTAACCATACACGCCGTTGCCACTGGTGCTGGTACCATAAACGCCGTTGCTGCTGCTGCTGGTTCCATGCACGCCGATGCCGTCGCTGCTGGTTCCATGCACGCCGTTTCCGCTGCCGGTGTTGGTGCCTTTAATAACTGTTCCCGGCGAAACAACTGATCCACTCAGAGAAAGCGGCACATCAATATCCAGCGTAACGTCCCCGCTTGTCCCACCACCACTCAAGCCTGTTCCTGCATTGACGGCGGTGATGTCTCCACTTACATCTATCCAATCTGTACCGGAACCCGTGCTGGAAAGAATCTGGCCGGATGTACCAGCGACAGAAGAAGAATCATAGTAGCTGCCGTCCACTTTCAGGTTCCCTGAGACCTTTGTATCTCCATTAACTTCCAGTTTCTCACTCGGACTTGTCGTCCCGATGCCGACATCGCCGGCCGAATCTATCATCACTCTGGTGTTGCCAGCGGTAAATACAGATAAATCATCAGTACTAAAGTTGTATCGCATCCCTCCAGGAATACTTCCGTCATAGAAGAACAGCCCGGATTCTGAGCTTGTTGACCCTGCGATATACACATCATGCCCCGTACTGGTATCTCCCACCTGCAGTTTTGCTCCCGGACTCGTCGTCCCGATACCGACCTTGCCGGAGGAATCTATCATTAGGTTGGTGGTTCCTGCAGTAAATATAGACAGGTCATCAGAACTAAAGTTATATCGCATCCCTCCTGGAATAGCTCCATCATAGAAGAAAAGCCCCGATTGCGAGCTTGTTGACCCGGCGATATACACGTCATGCCCCACACTCGTATCTCCCACCTGCAGTTTTGCTCCCGGACTCGTCGTCCCGATGCCCACGTTGCCGGTCGTCTTTTTCATAGTCAGAACTCGATCTGATAGTGCATGAGCGATTCCAAAGTCACCATCGTCATTATTAGCAAAAACATCCCAACCACCTGCTGGATTTTTTAGTCGTACACCTGCCTCACCATCACTACTGCTTGCTT
>CAZQYB010000011.1:0-5393 GCA_964597535.1 uncultured Pirellulales bacterium
TAAAAGCTTTTTGCTCGGTGACGATGGACAATGAGTTTGTGGTTCGCGACATCAAGGTAATTGAAGGTACGGGTGGTTTTTTCGTTGCTATGCCCTCCAGAAAGATGAGCGACCATTGTGAAAAATGCGGGAGCAAGAACCACCTCAGAGCCAAATTCTGCAATAATTGCGGAGCGGCTCTTTCAGAAAACCGGGCAAAGAAAGATAACAAAGGCAGAATGAAGCTGCACGCTGATATCGCCCATCCTATCAACGCAGAATGCAGGCGAAAGATTCAGGAAACAGTTATATCTGCCTTCGAGGAAGAGATGGAAAAATCAAAAGAGCCGGGTTATAAACCGGTCGAAATGGATGAGCCGGACGATGAGGTCCCTGAAGTAGTCTCGTAGTTAAAGAGACTACATTTTACAAGAAGACTATAAAGGGGGGAAAGTCAAATAAAGTCGGATGCCGAACCGCTGCCGAGAAGGTAAAATCAGTAAGGGGTTTTGTGGTAATCTAAACCGGCAGTCTGAACGACGAAAGAGTCAGCCTTCCAGGAGCCAAGGATTCCTCTCAGTATCCTTATGTAGCAAGGTCTTCAAGAACTCTGTCGAGAGCGATATCCAATCGCTCATTGAGATTGTATTTACCTTCGGTGAGCTGCCGGCGGACATCGAGAATCTTCTCCTTACGGACCTCCGGCAGTGAAGCAATCTTTTTTAATACCTGACCTATCGGCGTGGTATTGATATTTTCAAGAATCTGCTCCATAAGCAAATCCTCATCAGCAGCCAAGTTCTTATTAACGGAATCGGCCTCTTGATTTTGACCTTCAAAGCGGTCATTGAAACCAAAATTTGGCATTTCAAATACTTTACCGAAGTGCTTAGAGACGAAAGTATCCGTATTTTCGTCTGAAAACAAAAAGCCACTATATCTTGTGTGCCCCCTAAATCCCTTTTGAGGCTCAAAACAACTTCACAATATTGATATCGACAGAAAGAACTGGAAAACTTTAGAAAAGATTGATTTTAACTCGACCGCCACAAAAGCTGAAGTCAGGTCATTTTTAGGCCTGAATACGACTTATCAATATCAAGAACTACTATTTAAGTGGACCTGCTTTCACGCCACAAAATCCTGCAGAGATTTCTGCGGCAGCTTGAGCGACACACTATATGTAGTAATACATAGAATTTTTCGGGGTAAAAAAGTGCGGTATAATCAGCAGATAAAGTCCGGCTCCCCCGTTTTAATAGTAATATTTGAAGTTCAGGTCTGCCCTCCATGTATCAGGCAGGCCTTTCTTCCTGGTAAGTCGGACATCCACACACCGCAAACGTGCCCATCGAAGCTGGATTGTAGAGAGAAAGTCGCCAAATGTTGCTATCTTAACGTCCTTTAGAACCACGTAGCAGTTTTGACTTTTCTGTCCTTCGCGAGTTGATGTCGGTTTTGAACTGAGCTGATAATTGGTCTCCGGTATTTTGCACAAATCGGCAACCTTATCAACGGCATCGACATAATCAAATTCCGAAGCGCCGGTTTTCGGGTCACTAAAGTCCAGTCGGCCACCGTCAAGGGTCAGAATCTCTGCGACTTTGCTTCGGGCCACCTTATAGTTGTTCTTTTCCTTGTTCAGGTTGCGTTTTGCTTCCTGTGAGTATATGCCCCCGATAATTAACGGCCAGAGAGCAAGTACAACGGGTACGAGTATATAATACAGAGTCGGATTTTTGTATATGTTCTTCATAAGAGTTTTACTCACCTATTGTTTCCTATTCTTTTGGTACAACCGTTATAGTGAAATTATGACGCCCCCCCTTCGAACCGACACGGTCTCGCACGATTTTCAGATTATTTTTTTCGATTGCATTGCGCAGTTGTCTGGTTCTTTTAGGGTTGGAGGTATCACCAACTATCCTAATTTCCTTGGCTGTAACGAATATCTCTTTTATCTGCAACTTTGTCTGTGCTGCGCACTTGTTAAACGCTCCGAGCACCAACGCTAACTTTGCTGACACGGATTCTTGACCTCCCCCAACTGACGACCCTATTCCCCCGACGATGGTTTTTCGGGTGCGCATTAATTCACTCTTAAGTTTTCTTACGACCTCGCTGGATTTGGCGGGCATCTGTTTCTCTCCCAACATAACAGCAAGGTAATCCGGTTTGAATTTCTTGCGCATCTGCCTTCGGTCTTTGTTTGTTCGCCATAATTGCGATGTAACATACATTCCAAGAGCAAGGACAAGAATGCTGACAGATATACTGAGGAACTTCAACGTTTTTTGCAGTTGGACTTTTTTGCCCTGATACGGCATAAAATCATTGCGGAAGTTTACGCTGTCGGCCTTGTCCAGATGAGCCAGAGCCGCACCGTAGGCAATTGCAAAATCAACGGGCCCTGCACAATCGGCCAGGATAGCCGCATCGGCTGCGACAGACTTAACCAAATCGACGCCGCTGGCCGGGATGCCGAGTTTTTCGCTGAGCTGCTGATAGTTAACGGAGTCGGCAGAGTCGAAAATTTTGAGGCAATTTATCGGTTCACCGGTTCCGGCCAAAGCGGTGGTCAGCGGCACCTCCCTTGCGAGCAAGTCGCCTCTGTTTTGTGTCGGGTCAACTAAAAGTGTTCGCACAGCCGGTGTTTCCTGCGATTTCGCAAAGGCAAGAAAATAACCGCTGTGCCGGGAAAGTATGCCAAAGAGAGAATGTGAATCTTGAGGCGAAGATACATTTTGCAAAATAAATCTTGATAGACAATTAATGTCCGGCTCTACATTTGTCGGGTCGATATTATTATTTTGCAGGGAGAGAAGGATATCCGACAATATTTTTTGCTCTGTGGTAAAGACGGTCAGCTCCGAACCGGTCCGGTCGCTTGAAGCTATTTTGAAAGCTATTGCAACGTCCGTTATGTCGGTAGAGAGAGCTTCCTCGGTATCAAACCTCACGGTCGCAGCGATTTGCTTTGCTTCCTTAAACTGGCTATGCACGTTATGCTGCATAAACATTGCACAATCCAGGGCTACCGCAGCCTCGGAAAATTTTAGTCCTCTCTCGGCACAGCCCTCGGCAATAAGATGAGCCAGCGCTTGCGGGTTTTGCTCTTCCCGCTCTTCTACAGAAACGCTAAAGCAGCCCAGAACATTTGCGTCCCGGCCTTGTGAGCCGAGGCAGACCACAGTCGCTGTATCTTTGCTCAAATAAATCCCCAAGTATCCGGCACCTTTGACTTCAGAGCCTGCTCTTGAAAAGCTATGTTCCTCGGCGCGTTCTGCGGTATGTTCGGGGCCATCCCCTGGAGGAAGCATGTCCGCACCGAAGCGGTTATCACCCGAAGTACCTTTGAAGAACATAAGCTTAATAGCCGGCCAAAGTGCAATGATAGACAGTAGAGATTCAAGTAATAGTAACCACAATCCAACAGCCACCAAAAAAGAGGTAGGCACATATGAAAACAAAAGCACACCACACGTCAGAAGAATGAACAGAGGAATGCCAGGTACAAATAACCACCAACAGTAATGCCCGGATTTATTTATATCATGTGCTCGTTTAATACTGACCATTAATCCCATGTACCCTCCAAAGATAGCAAATACCAGGGCGATTATACCGTAAGAATCAGGGACAAATCTTGCAAATAAGCATATTGGTGTAAGAAGTAAACCACTTAACAAATATCTTTTCCTATTAACTCGGCCCTTGTAGGAAAAAAACAGAAATCTTAAGTGATCAATATTGAAGAATGGTTTCTCTCTAATCTGTTCCGGTTCTATATTCATGAAGTTTCCTCTACCTCATTATTGCCTAATAACGTAAATAAATTCTATCCTACAATGCGAATCTGGAATAATCCGTAATACCACTTGAGATAGACCACAGTCGCGCCGTCTTTGCTTAGATAAATTCCCAGGTAATTCTGACCTTCCATTTCGAGTAAGCTCCTAAAATCCTTAGCCGGAGATTATGGCGATTTTTCTCATTTTATTGCCCTCTTTCATTATTGCTATAACCGCTGATGCTTTCGCCACTCCGCTTACCGCAGTTACTCTAATCGTAAAAAGTTTACTGACTGTCGTAATATACTTCTCGCACTTCCTAATTGAATCGGAATAGCCAAGTAATGCTTCCTTCAAATCAGATATATTGCTGAAGGGTTTTACACGTCTTCTCTGGATGATTTCTTCCGCGATTCTATCAGCGTCACCACCAAAAGTAAAAGCCGCTTCCAATACGTGTCGCGGAGCCGTATTTATATTAACCTCTTTCGAAGCCCACGTTCCCATATATTTCAGGGCCGATTCCTTTCTGCTTTCGCTGATTATCGTCGGCCTGGCGAGGACCTCCGTGTCGATTAGCGAAGTGTGAAAAAGTTTTGCAAAAGCATCAGTCTGTTTGGCAATTTGTTTGGAGACGGATGTAGTTTTTGTCGTGTATCGGTATTGGTCTCTCCTGTCTCTTCTCTTGCTGTGGATACTTATGGGTCTCCGCACCCTCTTTTTTATCGTCTTGAATTCAAATTTGAATGGTCTTATTTCACTTATTTCCTTTAGCTGCTCTTTTAATGAATCGATGGCTACCTCATTGACGTCCATCCACTCGCAGAAAGTTTCGAACCCTGCCAGAGCTTCCTGCAGCACTTCTTTGTCATTCAGCAGCGTCCAGGCGAGAGGGTATTTCGCGTTTTCATCTTCAATTTCAATCCTAACTGTCGCGGAACCTATCTGAAGCTCAATTAGCTTGGTTACAAGCGGCCAGGGTGGACCATAAGGCCCGGGTATCCTCAGAGAATTAGGGTCATTGAAGTCGGTAATACCGTCATCAACATTGTTAACGCCGTTAACATCATTAACATCGTTGATATCATTGATATTATTGAGATTATTAAAATTCCTGCTCCTGCCTTTCCCTGAGCGCTGGACTTCGTCAGTCCACTGGTCCAAAAGTTCTTCGTACTCGGCCTCGCTAAGGACAAATAAATCGGAAAAATCCGGCACATTCGGACGGCTGATTAACTTGGGGGTGATATCTTCCAATGTGGCAAGCGCGTATTTCACTGCCGAGTCACAACCGTAGCGGGCCTTCTGATAGTCTATGATGTACTGGTTACGGTGACGCCGGGCACTAATACGACTGCTTAATGTATAGCCCACCGTCGAAAGCACAACCAATAGCACTAATGTCACCAGCAATACAATGCCTTGGTGGCTTCGGCAATTACTACCGTTGCTTGGAGCTTCGTTCCTCATTACCTTGTTCTTTTTTATTCCCTTCATCTTCTTCGTTTGCTTCTTCCTCTTCCTACCCTGCTTTTTCTTCATCCTCACTCACTTCTTCGTCCTCACCTACTTCTTCGTCCTCACCTACTTCTTCGTCCTCACCTACTTCTTCGTCCTCACCTA
>CAZQYB010000011.1:5493-27735 GCA_964597535.1 uncultured Pirellulales bacterium
CTTCGTCCTCACCTACTTCTTCGTCCTCACCTACTTCTTCGTCCTCACCTACTTCCTCATTATCATCCTCTTTTTTCACGAACTTGAATTTTATTTTTCTGGTTCTGCCAATAGCTATGGTTCGTGTGATTTTTTCCGTATCCGGCACATCAAAGGTGTTGTCCAGTCTCTCAAAAGGCTCGGCAAAGGAAATAGCTGCCGTAATACCATAAGGTAATGAACTGCGTGTCCATTTATCCAAGGCAGAATCACCTTTTGGAATTTGAATCTTAAAGAAAGTAACACCATCGCAAATCGGCACAAAAGGATAGTCTTTCTCCCAACTCTTTCTCAGCTCGTCGAGCAGTTTGTCTTCTAATCCGATCCCGCGGTAGCTTCGGTATAAAACGAGGCCGTTGGCGTCATTTTCATAGTCGTAGGCGGTTTGCCAAATGATTTCTTCAAGTATCAGGGGTTTATTTTTGCTGTCGGAGATAGTTCTTAGAATCTTTAGCCGAGCGCTTGGATAACCTTTTTCAAATTTATTCTCAACAGTAATGCTCGTATCCGGGTTGCCCTCGATTATTCTGTCCACATCTTCGGTGATGCATTGTAGAACCTCAAAGGGTAGTTGTGAGCTGTCAAGCTTGCGCGTGATTTCAGCAGCGACATTTTCAACTCGTCCGTAAATAGTCAGCACGGCGACCAAAACCATCGCCCCTATCGTCAGCGCTGCCAGCACCTCAGCAAGCGAAAAACCCAGCTGCCCCCTGAAATTGTTGAAAGTTTTTTTCATATTATTTAGCACACGTGTCAAGGTTTGTCGCAGTTAAGAAATATTTGCCAGACCTGGTCGAAAGGCATTTGCAAAAGCTCTTCTATAGTATATCCGCATATTAGGTCTGTTGTATAGCGTTCCTCTCCCGGCCCCGGACTGGGCACCGTCTCGCCCGGCTCGGGTGTTGTCTGCCTCTCAGCCGCTGCCTGCTCTATTCTGTCCGGGATGGTCGGATTGCCGTCAGTCTTTTTGTACAGGTCAAGTTCTCTCCTGGGAATGGAGCCATCCGCCATCGTACGCATGCCGTTATCAATCCACTGCTGGATGGTTGCCGCATCGACACCGGCGTACTCAGCCGCTTCCTCTATTGTTTCAAATGTCTGATTGGCTGCCTGCTCTTTTTTTCTCTGCTCCAGTATATTAAGTATCTGCTTTTTCGACAAGCTGGTCAGCCAGTGTGTCAATTCGACCGTTTGAGCTTCCCCCGCCATGTCAGTATATTCAGCCTCGCAAACAGCTCTAATCCACATTCGCGCGGTTAGCGGCTCGTAAAATGCTTCAACAGTAGTTTGCCATTGAATGTCCGGGTTTTTTTCGCTGCTGCCATACTCAACCTTCTCTCCGACCGAATCGAGTACAAGCAGTTTTTCCATATTATCGCGTACAACCCCAAAGGCCTGCATACGCAGCGCCGAATCCGCCGCCGAAGCCATACAGCGGTTTATAACAACCAGCACGCTCGAGCTGATAAGTGCCAGTATGGCCAAAGCGGCCATAGTTTCTATCAGACTAAAACACCTGCGGCAAAGTGGGGACCCCATTTTTGAATTTCGAATTTCGCATTTCGATTTTCGAATTCCACAATAGCAATCCTCTAAAGTACGTAACAGGATTTTTTCAGAACGCCACATCTTTTTCAGCCCTTGGTACCAAAAGTTCGACATCGCCCTTTTTTAACGTAACAGTTCTGCTTATACGGTTGACCACAACCGAATATGGCTGCTCGTCTTCGTCGAGCAGAACGATTTTCCCCCCGTATTGCCAACCGGAATGCCCTGCCCGAAACATTGCTCTGTCTTCATTGGTATAGTCCTCGTCGTCGAACAAAACATAATCTATCCGGCAATTATCGTTGAAGGTATTATTCACAATAATCTCTTCTTCCAGAACTTGCGATAAATCAGGCGAAGTAATTTCCCGAAGCATGTAGCACTGTTCTGTCGGGTCAATAATAACTTCGTATCTTCTATTGCTTTCGGCCGCGGTATTCGCAGCCATTTGCATTGTCGAGGCAAGCTCCTGCGCCTGTGCTTTAAACGTTCCCTTTCTAAGCAATCCGGAAAGATTCACCACCGCCAAAAGCACAAACAGCCAAACTATCAGAATCGCCACCATCAGCTCAGTCAGCGTAAAAGCATGGATGCGTAAATGAGTGGATGAGCAGGTTGGTGAATTGGTCAATGCACCAGCGCGTTTGCGTGTTTTCGCATCCGCGCATTTACGCATACACGCATCAGTAAGCATCAGTGCTGTACAAGTCGGTATCATAGTCCTCACCGCCCTCTTCACCATCGGCGCCGTAGCTTATAATTTCGAACGGTTTGCCGCTCTCCGGCCAAAGCCGATAGCCAAAATCCCGTCCCCAGCCGTCTTTTGGTATATCCGTAGTCTCCAGATAACCGCCAGGCTGATAAGATGTGACATCGCTCGGCGGCTCAATAAGAACCATAAGCCCTTCCTCCTCAGTTGGGAACCGGCCGGTGTCCATCTTAAATTGAGTAACCGCCCCGTGAAGAAGCCTGAGGTTAACCTTGGTCGTCGTGACTCGGGCTTTGTCCGTCGAGCCCATAAAGTTACGCACGAGGACCGTAGCAAGCAGACCAAGGATTATCAACACGGCCATAAGCTCAACCATCGTAAAACCTTTTCCGAGTTTTCTCTTTTTCTTTTTCATTTTTCTGTTGGAGTTCCTAAAAGGGGT
Organism: uncultured Pirellulales bacterium; assembly: GCA_964597535.1. Taxonomy (GTDB): domain Bacteria; phylum Planctomycetota; class Phycisphaerae; order Sedimentisphaerales; family Anaerobacaceae; genus CAZQYB01. The sequence goes on from CAZQYB010000011.1 coordinate 8,232, forward strand.
TTATCAGAAATTTCCCGCCGAAATCCTCACAATTGGCAATATAGTTGCGTAAGCGATTGTACCAATAATTGCAGCCATAATAATTATAATAAGCGGCTCGATAGCAGCTTCGAGCCTTTCGATAACTACATCGGTTGAGGATTCAAGGTTTTCGCTGATGTCTTTAAGCATCTTCTCCAGCTCGCCGCTTTTTTCGCCGACGGAGACCATATGGGCAATGGCAGGGTCGATGACACCGCTGTCCCTCAACGGCGTTGCAATGTCGGCACCGGCAAGGATTCTCTCACGTGCCTGCTCGACAGCTTTTTTCATAAGGGTGTTGCCGGTAACCTCTCCCACAACGCGAAGAGACTCAGCCATAGCAAGGCCGGAGCTCAGAAGTGTCGAAAGGGTGGAGGAAAAACGTGCAACAACACGTTGTTTTATAAGCGGCCCGAATACCGGCAGGGACAGCAAAAGCTTGTCACGCAAGTATGCACCTTTGCTGGTCTTCAGAAACCGCCTGACAACCCAGACAATTCCAAATACCGCCAAACCAAATAACAGCATGCCCCACCAACTGCCCAGCAGATTTCCCACATTCATCAATCGTTTCGTAATCCACGGCAATTCCTGCCCGCTCCTTTCAATCTGGGCGGCTATCTTTGGAATGACCGCAGTTGTCAGAATCAGAACAGATGTGAGGCAGAATATTGTTAGAATAATCGGATATACCATCGCCGTTATTACCTTCGATTCGACCCGTCGGCGTTTTTCCATAAAATTGGCAATGGTCAAAAAGCTGCTTCCCAAAGTGCCTGTAACCTCACCTACGCGCACCATACTTATGTATATAACATCAAAGTAATCGCTGTAATCTGTTAAGGAATCCGTAAGTGATTCGCCGGTGACAACGCGGTCGCTAATGTCGGCAATGGCATTTTTTAATCGCACATCGGACGCCTGCAAAGTAAGGACCGAAAGGGCTTCGGTCAGCTTAATTCCCGAATTAAGCAACGTAGCCATTTGTTTGGTGAAATCGATTACCTGGGTCTTGCGGCCTTTGCCGAAAATCGAGAATAAGGCAGCTTTTCTTTTTTCCTGCGAACCGACTTCCGTAATTGATGTAGGATGAATACTTCGGACCCTGAGCTGCTTTCGTGCGATGTAGGGGTTCTCCGCGGCAATTGCACCTTTGACCTTCTTGCCGTCTGTTGCTATCGCTATATAGTGATACCTTGGCATATGTTATTTTCCATTTTCTATTGACAATTGATTATTTTTTCTTGCTGTCTTTCGAGAAGAAATGAAGATTGCTGCTAATTCGTTTCCTTCTTGGAGCAGGGGCGCAACCTTTTGTTTCTTCAGTAGTTGCTCATCAATAATAAACTCCAACCAGAAGCACGCCTCATCAACCTCTTCTATAACGATTCCCAGCTTTGAGATGAAACTGGCTTTTGACTGAGCAACACAAGCACTTCGATAGTTTGAAGCAACGGACGTAGAGCATCGGATTAGTTGGGGTCTAATATGGTTGCCCAAATAAGTTTTAGGCAAAGCCATACTGAGTTTAACACGGCGATGTGCAAACTCTTTTGTTCTTTTCTTTAGTTCGTCTTTGTCCATTTCTAATGTGCCGTATTTACACGGGAGAATGTTAAATAGTAAATTGTAAATCGTAAATGTTACATTACGTCCGCCTGTGTTACTCTCAACACTTCAGCGATAGTTGTTGTCCCGGCCAGAACCTTTCGCACCCCGTCCATTCGGAGTGTTTGCAGGCCCGCGTTAAGGGCCGCCTTTTTTATTACGCCGGCGCTTTCTTTTTTATATATCAACTCCCGAATTTCTTCGCTAATCGGCATCAGTTCATAAATACCGGTTCGACCGCGGTAGCCGGTGTCGAAACATTTATCACAGCCTGCCCCGACAAAAAACTTCCCACCGTTTTTAACAGAGTCGGAAATCTGAGCATCTGCCGACATCAGACCAAGCTCCCTTAGTTCGTGAGGTTTAGGTTCATACTCCTGCCTGCAGTCCGGACAGACCTTCCGCACCAATCTTTGCGCCATTACGGAAATCAGGGACGAACTTACCAAATACGGCTCAACACCCAAATCCAGGAGTCGCGTTACTGTCCCGGCCGAGTCATTTGTGTGCACCGTGCTAAAAACCAAATGGCCCGTCAGCGAAGATTGTATTACCATTCGAGCGGTCTCAATGTCTCGAACTTCGCCAACCATAATAACGTCCGGGTCCTGGCGGAGGACATGTCGCAGGGCATTTACAAATGTTACACCTTTTTTTGAAGCTACCTGCATCTGGCTTATGCCTTCAAGCTGATACTCAATCGGGTCTTCTATGGTCATAATGTTTTTTTCGGCTGCATTTATCCTGTTAAGAGAGGCATAAAGAGTGGTACTTTTTCCGCTGCCCGTTGGGCCCGTTACGAAGATAACGCCATGCGAGCGATTCAGCATAGAATCAAGCTTCTTCAAGTCGTCCTCCCACAGCCCCAGCTCGTTCAATCCGAACAGGCCGGTGCTTTTGTCCAGCAGTCGCAGAACGCTTCGCTCGCCGAAGCTGGTCGGCACGGTGCTGATACGCAAATCGACTTCGCGCTGGCCCAGCCGAACACTGCATCTGCCGTCCTGCGGAAGCCGACGCTCGGCTATATCCATACCCGCCATAACCTTGATACGCGAGATAATCAGTGACAGAACATTCCTGTTCAAGCTCAGAACATCGTACAGAATACCGTCAACGCGGTAGCGAATCTGAATCTTTGTCTCGTAAGGATGGACGTGAATATCGCTGGCCCGCAACTGCAGAGCGCGGAAAAGAATATCATTGACCAGTCTGATAACCGGCGGGCGATTCACAACGTCGAGCAGGTCGTCCGAAGTAGTCACTTCATCGACGAGCTGGTCAAGGTTTTGCGAATCAAGCTCTTCGGCCACCTCCTCGATAACCGTTGTTCTCTGCTCATAGGCCACATCTATTGCAGCGGTGATAGCGGTGCGGGTGGATATTGCCGGTTTAACCGGCAGTCCGGTCATCTTCGAGACATTGTCCAGGACATTTGTGTCCAGCGGCTTTGACAAAACCACCGTAAGTTCTGACGGGCCATCCCGGCCGTCACCGTCTTTGCTCTCCGGTCTCATACCAATAAGATAATGATGCTGAGCGTAGGTTGCCGGAACCGCCTCTACAAATTTGGGAGGCACCATTTTTGACGGTATTTCCGCAATAAACTCCTGACCGAGTGCAGCAGCGAAGAGTCTCAAGACCGCCTCTTCCGTAAAGTACGGACAGCGAAGCAGGGTCTCATCGAGCCGTTCCCCGCCTTCGTTGCTTTCAAAAAATTTCTCCAGTTGCTCGACGTCAACCAATCCCGTCCGCTTAGCAGTTTGTATCAATAAATTTTTCATATACTGCGGCTTCGAATAGCGTTTTACCCATATTTTAAGAACTCAAACGTTACAATGCAACTATCAAAATCGGTCCCCAAATGCCCTTTATTGCATTTGGGGGCCGGCTTCTCTTTAATTTTGAATTTTAAGTTTTGGTTTTGCGTTTTTAGCTTTACGCTTTACGCTTATTAGTCAGCTTCCAAAACCCGCAGCGGGTCCATAGGCTCGGGTTTTATGGCCGGCCAGTTCTCGTATTCCTGCATCTCTCTTTCGTATCTCTCGAACGTAGCCCGGTTCTTGGCCGATACTACTTCTATATCGGAAAGCCCTTCAAACTCTTTGCCTGGCCTTAAGATATGGGCCTTAACGAAGACATAAAGCCGGCTTTGGTTATCTTGGTTAGATGTGGTTCTAAATAGCCCTCCGACAAACGGGATATCGCCGAGGAGGGGGACTTTTGTTCCGCCTTTGCTCTGCCTGATTGTCTCCAAACCACCAAGTATTATGGTGGTCCCGTCAGGAACGGTTACATTGGTGGTAACGTCACTGGTTAGAAGGTCAGGGGGTGTTGGATATATGTCTTCGTCATCCTTCTTCCCTATCTTGGTTGGATCTTTCAGGCGAAAGTCAGTACGATTCAAGCTGATCATAAGTTGAAGCTGGTCTCCTTTGCTTATATGAGGTGTAATTGTAAGGGTAATTCCCGCTGTGTAACTTTGAAAGCTCACATCCTGAGTTGCAGTGGACTGCGTAGCTGCTGTGCCGGGAATAACCTTGGTTTGTACTTGCGCAACACTTGTTTTCTCCTCCGTTTTGATAATTCCTTCCTCATTATCATTAACGAGGAGCTTCGGCCTTGCAAGTACCCTGCCGTATCCTTTTTCCTGCAAGGCTGTTAACATAATATCCACATCTCGATCTTTATAGAAGGCGGTCGCCGAAATTTCTTCAATCGCACCAGTTGCTGACGTAAGCCCCAGGTTAGGCAACTTTGCAAGTAAATCTATATCTATGTCCAAGTCGAACTTCTCGCTCTTGGTGACTTCGACCAGCATAACATCGAGCAGAACCTGCGGGCGGTACGCATCAAGCTGCTTAATAAGAGAGCCAATCCACTGCTGGTTCTTTTTACTGGCATAAACTATCAGTGAATAAGTCTTCGGGTCGGGGATAATGATAATGTCTTCCTCTATCCTCTTTGTTGTTCTTTCAATTTTTGCGCCTTTGGCGTCTTTTCCAGTAACGGTCTCCCGAACAAGCTGGTTGAGAACGCCGGCGAGCTCCCCCGGGTCCTGGTTCTCAAGCGGATAAATCATATAGGGGATGGAGGTGGCCTCCGTCTCGCTGTCCAAGTAGCCGATAATTATTTGTATCTGGGTGTGCTGCTCGGGCGTGGCATTGACCAGAAGCGAATTAGTCGCTTCGATTATTACCACCTGCGGCTCTTCCATAAGGGCCTCTGGCGTTTTAGTGGATGTTACAGCCGCGGATGGCCTGCCGCCTTTGGCCGGTGGGGCTGCTTTGCCGGCAGGTCTTCTCGTGGTCGTCTTACCACCGCTGATTATGCCGAGCTCGGTCAGCTTGTTTCTAACCTCCTCGGCATCAACATTCCGGATTTCATATAATCGCAGGGTCCGCAGGTCCTGCTGCTCGACATCAAGACCATTTATCAGCTCCTCGACCAGGTCTAATTCGCTTTCATAGCCAATCATCAAAACCCGGTTTGTCCGTTCGTCAAAATCAAGATAAACGCTGGGCTTACCGCCTTTTGCTGCGGGTGCGCCTCTTTGAGGAGGAGCTCCTCTTTTGGCTGCCGCCACTCGACGTCTATAGGCGGCCGTTGACTCTCCCTTCTTTCGTTGGACAGGAGCCGGTGCCGCCGCTGCACCAGAAACGGTTATTGATATTTCCTCTTCTAACTGCTCAACGAGTGTTTTAATTTTCGGTGCAAGCGTCTTTGCCATCGTATATCTTAACTGCCTGAACCGGAACTCTTTCGGGGCGCCCGGCTGGTCGAGCATTTCCAGCAGTTCTTCTATGCGTGTCATCCGATAGGCATATCCGGTGACTATAAGCGTCCCTGTTTCGGAAATTTCTGTAGTTTTTATGCCGAGCTGCATACTTGTCAAAAGTTTTTGTGCGGTGGCCGTATCTATGTGTTTGAGCTCAAATACACGGGTTACGATTACATCCCCGTGCTCCAGCTTCTCCTCAGCTTCGCGTACAATAGGAGCATTAATATTGTCTGCCTCGGCCTTGGGTACGACAATTACAAGATTGCCTTTGCGAGTCATCACAAAGTTGTTGAACTGCAGGACAGATTCAAGCAGAGGATACAAATCCTTTCTCTTTATATCTCCTTTGAGCTTTCCATGAAGTCTGAGGTTAACATTGCCTTTGATTTTTACCGGGTCGTATAAGTAGTCCAGATGTAAATTTTCGCCCATAAAGCCCAAAAAATCAGTTATTGGAAGAGTCATTGGCAAATTCAGCTTAAGGATATCATTGCCTCCGGGAATGGGTTCCGGCTCATAACGAACTTCCGGAACCGGCTGCTCAACTTCGTTTGGCTGCCCTATCTCAACCGTTATCTCCTTTGGTACAGGTTCCGGTTTGACCTTGGCCTCGAGGGCCTTAAGTCTCTCGAGAATAGCAGCAAGCTCCGTTTCCTCCAGTTGCTCAGCGGAAGGCTCGGTCGGCACGTTTGGCTCTGGTAAGACTACAACGAAGTTTGGTTCGTTGGGTCTGGACACGATTGCAACGACGTTTGGCTCGTTGGGCTCCGCTATGGTTATTACGGCATTTGGTTCATTGGGCCGGCTCACTTGCTCGTTTGGTTCGGCTGCCCTTCTCTCGGCGTCGGCAAGCGAGTTGAGGAGCTTGTTGAAAAACTCATCATTTGTAACCGGTTGCTTGCCCTTTGTTGCTTGTTGTTTGTTGTTCGTTGGCTTTTCCTCCCTGTTGGCGCCCTGCGCGGGGTCCGAGGCACGATTCGCGAGCGAAGGATTCATAACAGAGACAATTTTTTTGAGCTGTCCGGCGGGAGCAACAGCTATTACGACATCATTGTGGATGTCTATAATTGCCTTGGTCTGTGCGGCTCCGGTTGGCGGCTCATAAAAGGTCCCAATTGATATATTGCCAACCTCTGCCGCAATCTGCTTACCGGAGGGTAAATCCTTGGCCAGTGAGGCCGGAGAAATCTCTGCTATGACAAATTGCTCCCTGGCGTCAACGAGTTTCAGGATAGCACCGGCTTTGATTAACTCCTGCGGTGAACCGGTTACCAAAAGCATATTTGCACCCGGGAGTTGAGAGACCGTACCGAGGTGGATTTGGCCCAGATACTCTTTGCCCTTTTGGGCCGATATGTGCCTTAAGGAGAAAACCTTGTATCGTGCAAGGCCGGAATCGACCTTCTCCACAGCAGTCAAAGGATAACTGCCGGCAAGCAGAATAAATACTGCTAAAACAAAAACGACCACTCCCACCCTGCGGGACTCCAAACGTGAGCTCTCGCTTAGTTTGCCTGTCATAAACTTACTCCTCTCGATGAACTTCGAATCTACAGCGTCCCCGTTTTATGAGGCCCCATTTTACGATTTTTTGCAAAATGGGAACCCCCAAAATGGGGTACGCATAAAACAACACAATTTTCGTATTTATCTGGCATCTTGGCCAAAACCGTCAAAATGAGCTTTTTTAGAAACCATTACGTAAATTTTCGCTTAAATCCTCAACTTCCGGTATTATCGGGGGTCTCAAATAATAAAGGGTGTCTGGCACCCCCCTTGAATACCGGATATCTAATCAGACAAAGAAAAAGACCAAAAGTTCCCCATTTTCAGCCAAGATTCTATATATTTGCTGCTAATAACTCAAACTGACCGTTTCTTTGAAACGGAGCAGTTTGAGCGTCGTTCGTCGCTCGTATTTCGTATCTCGTTAGTTGAAGCCGACTTCGTCGGCAAGTAATTTAACTTCTTATACGGCAAGCAATTATACAAGTTTTGTATATTAAATCGGTGTCTTTTTGCTACTTACGCCTTTTTTGGGGTCGTTCCCTTGGCGTGGTTTTACCCTTTTGGCCTTGACGACGTCTTTGATTTTCTTTCCGTCCACACTTTTCTCGTTGATTTCTCTGTTTTGTGGCTCTTCGGTCGATTCGGGTCCTGCTCAACGTCATTGGGGGCATCCTTGAGCTTCTGACCCAAATTGCCAAGTTTTTTCGCCTCTTTGCCACTGATACGCATAGCGCTAAAATCGGAAAGAACTTTTTCCATCGCCTCGGTGCTTTCTTCATTGCTGTGCTCAGAACCGGTTTTGTTAGGTTCGGCCCACCCCTCAACCGACCTTGCTGCGAGTTCGGCGAAGATTTTTTCCGCTAACGCCGTCTGTTCTTTGAAGCTCATTTGTTGTATTTCATCACTGCTTGTAATGCTGGCATGAGTCGCTGCGGCGGACCCAACCTCGCTGGGCCCCAGAGCAGGACCGGGTTTGGAACGGATTTGGCTGCTCGGTCCCATAGAAACAGGCGCCGAGTCTGCGAGAAGACTTCTTAGTTGCGGCCTCGCCTGAGCCGGAATCTCAAAAGTTCGTTTAGCCCCTCTAACAACTATAAGGCCGTCTTTTATCTGCTCGATAGTTAAATGGCTCACCACACTGGATTCTCTGACCCAATGTCGGCCCTTTCCCACCTCGTCAATCAACGCCAGCGACAGTTCAGGACGTGACGCATAACAACTGGTGGCAATAAGCTTGAATTTGGGCGTTGGGCGTGGAGGTTCTGGCGGAGGTGGAAGAACCGTACCCCGCGGCGGAGGCTTTCTTACCGTCCTTATCTTCTTAGCAGGTTTAGGCGGATCGAGATACTTCCCAAAGGCCTTTGCCTCCTTCAGAAGTGGCGAAATTTGGTCTTTGTCTCCCCCGTGCTTGTCGCCTCTGGCCTTGCGGAACTCCTCTACCACGCTGGGCAAACTTAGAAACTGCTTGATACCTTTATCGTTGCGAGAACCAAAGGCCGCAGGAAAAGTGAAGAACCCAACCGCTAAAATCGCTGCTATAATACTTGTTATTCGCAATGTCTTTATCATATTAATCTTCCGAATCTCTCTTGTTTTTGACATTGTGGGTGGCATTTGGTTCCACCCAATGGATTATTTTCTCTAAATAATGCTCTTCGTTTCCCGCATATTCGCCGCTTGTCTCAGGTGTATGGCAATCAGCACAGCCCGCTCTCGGCTCCGTGGTCTTTACCTTTCCCCCACTTCTGATGTGCTCCGAGCCTGGACCGTGGCAGTTCTCACAGCCGACATTTTTCAAATGGCCGGTTTTTTCCTCCGAGACAAAACCGTTTTGATAATTCATGCCGACAACATGACAGACGGCGCACTCCGGGTCGAACTGGGAGCTGACCTTCTGAAGCGTCGCATAAGCATGTGCGTGGGCCCTGGCGCTCCACTTTTTGTATTCGTCCTCGTGGCAGGACTTGCAGGATTCCGAGCCGGTATATTCCAAACCATTGCGCAAAGGAAAACGGGGGTGCTTCTCTATAAGATTCGCTTCTTTAACCCACTGCTTATAGTCATTGTACAATTCAACAAGAGACTCTTCCGGCGGCAAATTCTCATTCACATCTATAGGCGAAAAACTAAGATTTAGTTTGTCGCCGGCTTCGTCAGTTGTTATCTGCAACTTGCCCACATACTTGCCGTACCGCCCCACTGAGACAACCAGAGGTCTTTTATTGGGGTCGCTTATTATCATCGCCTCATCAGACTCGGCAGGACAAACCAAACAATCGGCGATTTGCCTCTCTGCAATAGAAGCGATAATGCCGGCATTGCAGCGGTTTAGTATGAGGATGTTAACCGTTTGCAGGCTGCGCTGGGTGGTAAAAAGTTTTTCGGCCTCCTCGATTGGCGCCGACTCTGCATCAAAGCTTGCGATTGTGACAGCAACAGGTTTATCTTTAAGCGAGAATTTTTTTGTAAATTTCGCCGGCACATTCACATCAGTCCTATCCTGAGAACTTATAACATTAAAAATCGATTTTACACTGTCCAATAATCCGAGGTTTTGGGCTGTTTCGATGTCCTCTCCCGTAAGATTGACTAAATCGTAATCAAGCAGATTAAGGGCCTGAATTATTATTTTGAACTTGATTATATCCTGCTCGCTCGTTTTTTCTACAAGCAAGCCCGTATCTACAATCAGCCGTTTGGGTGCCGGAACACTGTTAAGGACCGCCCAGCGTCTGTCAAAACCCCCGAGTTGTCCGCCCGAACAACCGCAGGGCTGCAATGCCCCGCGGTTATTGCCGGTAAGAAAAACCGTGAGCGCTTCGGTCTTGTGAGCCGATTTTCCCGGCGGTTTCGTTGACATCGCGAATATGCACAGGGTTCCTACCGTCAACACACAAATGCAGGTTGCTAATCGCATCATAGTCTGTTCACTCTTTGTCGGCTCAGCGGCCCTCTGTATTCTTTGAATAGAACCCGCTGCAGTAAACTCCTAGTCTCTCGCCGCCTTTTATATTCATATAAAATACATCTGTGAATCTTTTCTTGCCTGTGTCAGCCGGCGGCGTTATCTCCAGTTCAAACTTATAACGATTGTCAACCTTTTCCTGGCTCAAAACTTTTATGATGCCATTTTTTGATGACACCGACTCGACTTCGAAATCCTCACCATAGTTATTAAGTAACCAGACCACCTTTTTTATTGGCTTCTTTGGTTCGGTATTGAAAAGGACAATCGAGGGTGGGTCTATCTTGAACTCTGGCAGCACCTCGAAGGAAATAATGACCGTACGGCATTTCGGGTGAGTTAACGTAATCTCGATATGTCCCCTCGAACGCTTTCGCAGTTTGTTAATGTTAACCTTGGGCTGAATGATATGACTCTTCGCCTTAATTGAAGAATCGTAATCAGCGGTTATGCCGCGAGTAGTTGCTTTAAATTTTTCTATGGCGAATGGCCGGTCGTCGAGACTGGTAAGTTTAATTTCCGGGCAGCCGGCATTGTCTTGGTTAAGCAGAAGCTTCAGCTCCTTCGGCTCGTGTGCGACTTTCACTACAGTTTTTGCCTTTATGGTCAGTTTAACTATACGCCTTGCCTTATCATTGCTGTGTACAGAGACCTGTTTCTTCATTGAGCCAGGTAGCTTACTGGCATTATGCCTTATTGTTACGGTTCCGCTTTCCCCCGGCATATATGCTTTTCCTTTTTTGTCTTCACTGGCCCTGACGCCGCAGCAGGCTTGGACTTTCTTGATTTTCAACAAGCCGTCGCCGGTGTTTGTAAACTTAAACTTATAGACGTTCTTTGTCCCCGGGCCGACTTCGCCGAAGTCGTGGACTACTTTTTCAAACGTAATTCTCGGCCTCTTTTCCGTGGGCTCAGGCACAGGCTCGGGCACAGGCTCGGGCACAGGTTCGGGCACAGGTTCGGGCACAGGCTGGACTGAAACTACCGGCGGCTGGTCCACCTGCTTTTGACAGCCAACCTGAAAAAGCAAAATACAACCAGCAACAAAAACAGTTAAAATCAACCAATACCGTTTCATGTTCACATCTCCAAATCAAACTTTAATATTTAGTTTTCGGCTAATTAACGACCTTTAGTTTAACAGAAAGCACGCCCTAAAGCAAGGGATTTCTTATTAGGCCTGGAGCGACGGGGCAGCCATTGAAATTGTGGACCATGCTCGATTTTGTCGAAGAATGTGACAGCGTGCAATAACCCATATTGGCAAACCCCCGGCCCATCCTTAACAAACGGTTAAGGTAAACATACTTTCTCCTGCACCAAAAACAGGCAACCCCTTTATTTATAAAGCATCGCCGCCAACATGCCCACTTCCAAAGGTACACCAAGAAGTACGGCACCGGCGCCGAGCACGAGCTCTCTGATGCCCAATGAACCCGCATTGTTTCTCAGATAACTTATTCAACGGAGAACATCCGAAAAAATTATCGCATTGACAATCCATCGCGTTTGTATTAGGATTAGAGGTAAGTATAATGTTACGAGGCCATGCGGTCATCAATTTTGGATAAAGATTGGAGGTTTGGCATGGATGATGTCCAAATTCACGAAACAGCGGAAGTTTCTAAAGAAGCGGTAATAGGTAGAGGCACGAAAGTATGGCACTACGTACAAATAAGAGAAGGAGCACAAATAGGCGAAGATTGCAGTATCGGAAAAGGTGCATACATTGACATTGACGTGAAGATTGGGAACAGGGTGAAGATACAAAATGGTGTCGGCGTGTATCGAGGTGTAACAATTGAAGACGATGTATTTTTAGGCCCGTACTGCAGCTTTACCAATGACCCATATCCAAGAGCTTTTCCGGCCGACTGGCAGGTGGCGTCAACCTTGCTGAAAAAGGGCTGTTCCATAGGCGCGAACGCAACAGTGGTTTGCGGCGTAACAATCGGTGAGTATTCTTTAATTGCCGCGGGTGCAGTAGTGACAGTAGATACGCTGCCATTTTCCTTGATGTTAGGTAATCCCGCCAGATGGAAAAGTTTCGTATGTTTATGTGGAAGGGAACTACGAAAAATTAAAGGTGGCGCTTCAAAAATAGAACTTGAGTGCAGTAAGTGTGGAAGAATTCTTCGCTTACAGTACCAGCTTATTGAGCCCTCAAGATAGGTAAATAGACAACTTCCCGAAGAATTAATCCAGGACAACCCAGAGGTATCGCTATGAAAATAAATGTAGCTGTTGCCGGTGTTGGCGTTATGGGACAGAATCATGCCAGGGTCTATTCTGAGTTGAAAGAGACAAATCTGGTTGCGGTTGCTGACGTAAACCGAGAAATTGGAGAGTCTGTTGCCAACCGCTTTGGGTGCAAATTTTATAACAACTTTGAATCACTACTTGATAACGAAGCCATCGATGCTATATCAATCGTTGTTCCCACAAGTTACCACCGGGACATCGCGCTTCTTGCCCTAAAGCGTGGTATCGCCACGCTGGTTGAAAAACCCCTTGCAGATACGAGAGACGCCGCTTTAGATGTCATAAAAGCTGCGCAAGCCCAAAATACACAATTAATGGTAGGACACATAGAGCGTTTCAATCCGGCTGCTGCAAAACTGAAGGAAATAGTTTCAGAAGGACAGTTAGGCGAAATTATGTCTATAATGACCCGGCGGGTGGGAATAGCGCCTCCGCGTATCAAAGATGCCGGTGTGATAATCGACCTGGGCGTTCACGATATAGATATTTGCAATTATCTGTTGGACAGCCGGCCGGATAACATATTTGCATCCGGCGGAAGCGCATTGATTAGCAGTCGAGAAGACTATGCACACATCTTTTTGCAATATGGAAAAGCAAACGCAATCATCCAGGTTAATTGGATAACACCCGTAAAAGTCAGGATTCTCAATGTGACCGGAACAAAGGGATACGCTGAGCTGGATTATATAAACCAGCGACTTACGCTGCACCAGGCAAACATAGACACTACTTACGACGATTATGGAGACTTCATTGTGAAGTTTGGAAAACCCGTGACAATAGAAGCTGAAGTGCAAAAACAGGAGCCGCTTAAACTGGAAATCGAACATTTTGTCAACTGTGTGCAAAACGGTAAAAGACCATTAGTAGGTGGCGAAGAAGGACTGGCAGCCCTGGAAATTGCCTTAAAAGCGGAGCAGATGTGCAACAAAAAGGCGGAAGATTATGCAAAATAGTCCGGCTAAGGTTCATATTGTTGTAGGGACTAAAGCTCAACTCATAAAAATGTTCCCTGTCATCCGGGAATTACAGAGACGAAACCTGTCATATAATTTCATCGACACAGGCCAGCATCCCCTTATTACGAAAGATTTAAGAAAAGCCTTCGATTTACGAGAGCCGGATATTTATTTAGGCGGGAAAGACAAAAATATTACGGGAATTCTTCAGGGATTGATATGGAACGCAAAAATTATCTTGAAATCGATATTTCAAAGCAGGAAGATTTTCGACAATTCTAAAGGGGTATGTCTTGTTCATGGAGATACTGTTTCTACCCTGCAGGGCTTGATTATGGCGAAAGTCGCCAAGGTGAAAGTCGGACACGTAGAGGCGGGGGAGAGAACGCACAAGTTATTTAAGCCTTTTCCTGAAGAAATAATTCGAATTATCGTGGATAGGTTCGCAGATTATGCCTTTGCTTCCTCAGAGGTCTCACAGAAAAATCTTCTGAACGAGAGGATTAAGGGAGAAATCATAAATGTCGGGTACAATACTATTATGGATGCCGTCCGAATAGCGGCTTCACAGGAGAATATCAAAATCGACGTTCCCAACACTTATGTTCTGGTTTCCATCCACCGCTTTGAGACAATCCAGTCAAAAGAACGGATGAAAATCATAGTGGACGCACTTGAGAAGATTTCAAAGCAATTTGAGATAGTATGGGGATTGCATGAGCCAACGCGCAAGCAACTGATAAGATTCAATCTTTTGAAAGCTCTCGAAAATAACACAAAGATTCGTTTGCGTGAGCTTTGGGATTATTTCTCATTCGTTAAAGCAACCAAAATGTCGGAATTTCTAATTACTGATGGAGGAGGTCCCCAGGAGGAAAGTTGGTTTTTGAATGTCCCCTGTATGTTGATGCGTTCTGAAACAGAGCGTGAACATCATCCCAATGTTTACCTCACGAAATTTGAGCCGGACCGAATTGACTCTTTCGTTGAAAATTATAAACAGTTCAGCAGGGGCAATGAAAAGGAACAGCTTAATCCCTCAGAGTCAATCATTGATTTTTTGGAGCAGGAATTACAAAATTAGCTTTATCCGGCTACCGCAGGCCGAACATAAAAATTGGAAAAGAAAATCATAATCCCGGGTTCATACGGACATACAAATTTAGGTGATGGCCGGGCCTTGATACAGTTGCGTTTCCATAATAGCTATGCTCTCTGCACCGGCCCGTACACAATCCAGCCGCCAAAAACAGATATCCAAAAAAAAGGCAAACCCGTGCTTGAGATTTTTGACTGACCATATACAGCTTTACAGTCGATATTTTAACCATTATCAACTATAATTTGATGAAGTTAATCTGTACGAAACAAATTGCGACGGATAAAGTCACGAAGTGTCGATAGTAAGGTTGTAGCATGAGCAGAAGAATATCGAAACAAGCTGTGAAAATGGAGGGCAACCGAGACCGCTCAAGCAAAGTTCTCAACTTCTGGCTTCTTGGGGGATTGCTCGCCGTACTGCTCGCTTTTATATTAGGTCGTGACATAACCCGCCCGTTTTATGGCCTGCACAGCTGGGCAGACGCTCACAGTCCCTGGGCTGCAAGAGTTCATGTTAAATACGGCCTCGGCTACACAAAGGGCTTTTCGACCAGAGCTGTTGGGTATCCGCCAGTCGAAAATCCCTACCGGTATCTTGACCACCCACAACTTTCAACTCTGCTGAACGCGGCTGTTATAGGTGTTCTTGGTATTCATACCTGGTCGCTGAGAGTGGCTAATGTAATAACAACAATAGTTGTACTATTGCTTTTTCTTAAAATTTTGAGAGGGTTACTGGATGATAAGACGGCGTTGCTTGCGGGTCTTTTCTTCTGCTTGTTTCCTCTCATCGGATACTTTGGCGTTAATTTATGGCAGTATCCGCTCTCCTTCCTTGCCATCTTGTGTTATCTCAAGCTAATCAAAGAAATTGAAAGTGACCCAAAACATAAGACCCTCTATAGTTTCGGCCTGGCCTTTGGTCTGTTTTTCGGATTGCAGGTAAGCTGGGAGGGATTCTTTTTTGCGATGGCTATCGGCATACACTATGTCTGCCGCTGCATTCATCGCAGAACTTTCCCGGAAAAGTCCCTGCTCGCAATTTTGGTAATTGCACCGCTGGGCAGTCTGGCTTTGGATTTTATTATTATGGCAGCAGGGCACGGATGGGATTTCCAGAGGATAATCGACCTCTATAAATGGCGGGCAGGTAGCGGAGAGCTCAAAGAGTTGACCTGGCCCATGTGGTTCGGGCGATTCTGGGAACACGCGATTACGAATTTTACACTGCCGCTCTTGATTACCGCAATCGCATATCTTACGGTTGGCCAGTTATTTGTGTTTATGGAACCGAAACCCAAAAAGCAAAATAAACGCAGACCAAGACAATTTCCTCACTTCTGGCTTTTTTTGATGCCGGCAGTATTTCAGTTGTTCTTATTGAAAGGCTGTCTCTGGCCACATCAGACTTGGGAACGTCCCCTTGTCCCATTCATAGCGATAGCAGCCGCGCAGGGTGTTATGCTGCTGGGTGATATTCTCAAAAAGGCAAACAAATATCTTGCTATCGCCGCTGCGCTAATTCTGGTTGGTTTATGTTCCGTATATGGCGTAATCGGAACCAATTACTATTATGGTATCCGGTGGCAGGCACCGGCGAAAATAGAGATGTTCGAGATGCTCAAGAAGAAGATAGCGCCGGACAAGGCCCTTTTGAGTTTTGAATCTTTCATTGTCAATCAGCACAAGGCCAAGGGAGCGTTTTATCGGCCTGAGATTGCCTGGCATCTGGACAGAGACATTGTCGCTGCCCATAACCTCGCAGATATCCAACAAAAAGCGAAAACCGGAAAATACCCTTTTTATTTAATTCCTAAAAGCGTGCCGTGGTCACAAAAAACCAGACTATTGCTGCGACACGCGAGGCAGCCCAACTTGACTCCCCTGGAGCGGGCCCGTCGCGAAAAAGTGTTTCAACAAGCACGCTCGAAAGAGGTGCAACAATGGCAAAGATTATTGAGCTCCTTAGCAAAATTGTATAAATATCAGGTTGTTACAGGCGAAAAAGGAGCTACGAAATACGGCAAGTTTTACAAAGCCGGTATGTCCGACTATCTGATTTTTGATTTAGGCAGCACTGCCGGATAAGCAGCGTCGTAACACTACTGGTCTGTGGGGTTCTCCTGTTGCTCCTTGAAATCAGCAGGTGATTTATGCCAGAGCGACAGAGCACAGCCGCCGCCTACTACAAATATATAACTCATCGATATTGCCCTATCGACCACCGCCGCCAACACGCCAACTTCCAAAGGCACACCAAGAACTACGGCACCGATGCCGAGCACAAGCTCCCTGATGCCCAATGAACCCGGCGTTAGCGAGATGAACAGAACGACAAAACCCAGAGCCCCCAGAATAAAATAGCCTGCCGGGTGAATATCCTTACCCATACTGTGGTAAATAATCGCCATACGGCAGGCGGTAATCAAAAAGTTCACGACCAAAAGAGCGGCTGCGGCAAAAATTGTCTTCTTGCTCTTGGCCATTTGTCTGCGGCCGGCGAGAAAATTTCGCAGCGCTGTACTCAACCTTCCTTTACCTTTTGGTTCCGGCAGCGGCGCAAATAAGAGAATTACCGAGCCTATTATTGTGGCGGCAAATACGCCGGCCAGTATCTTGCTTTCATAGCCGGCCAGGCCATAAACCGCAGCGAGGATAATCAGACCCAGCGCTGTTGACGTGGCAGTCATCAAGAAGGTGATATACAAGAAGAAGCTTGCGAAGTGAGAATATGCAAGCCCGTAGTGGTGCTTCAGATAATTGGCCCGGAAAAGAGTCCCGAACTTCATTGGAATATAGTTGAGCAATATAGCCGTGTTTTGCAGCCAGACCATATCCCAAAACTTGGTCTTCGTTTTCAGCGCCGAAACCAGACACTGAACGACACGAGCCGTGACAAGCGTGGACAGAAAGCACAAGGAATACAGTATGACAAGCTGTTCCGGACCTAACCTGAGCAAAACCTTCAACTGCTGCCAGTGTCCGACCAGATACCACAACAGAAAAGCAACTATCACCAGCCCAAGAATATTCTTAAACCACTTACCCATCTGTCTCTTCACGCAAAACAATGTTCCACGCAGCCGCCACAGTCACATTCACTAAGCTCAACTTGAAGTGGCAACAATTACTATTCTCCTTCTGAAGAAAATACCCACAAGCGGCAGATGTCCTAATATTAGCTCTATATTTCTAAACACCGGAAGATGGGAAGGCCTCCATTGAACCTGAGCAATCTTCCAGCCATTCTTCTTTAGAAAATCTGTTAGATTCTTCTCTGCCTTAACGTTAATATGCCCAATTTTGTTTTTCAAAATGAAATTTTTGTGTTTCATAATCTCAAAGATATGTGTTCTGGCGGGGGTATAAACATAAAGTTTAACTCCTGGGAGCTGGCTCCTGATATTAGCAAGTATTTTTCCGAGTACCTCATCGGAAACGTGTTCTGTGAAATCGGCCATCAGGACCTTCGTCGTATTCTTATCAAACTCCATATTAGTCAGGTCACCCTGCCTGAAATGACATCTATCCTTCAGCTCAGGGAAGTACTTATCTCTCATTTCATTTGAAAATTCAACAGCTGAAGGGTCGGAATCAACACCCAGACAATAACAGTCGGTTCTTTTACTCAAATCCATAGATGTTTTTCCGCTTGAGGACCCGCACTCGAGAATAACGTCACTTTCGCAAGGCACGAGCCAGGATAACAAGAAGCTTTGTTTATCACTGATGTGACGATTATCACCCAGGTACTTTGAAAAGACTACCGGACGGTCATAATAATCTGGAGATTCTGTCTGCTCTCCACTTCCCTTAGTGTCCATACTACCACCTTCAACAGCAGATTCCTATTTCAGCGTTCACAAACCTCGAATCATCTATTATAATACGGATTTCTCGATTTGACACTAACATTATACGCGCATAAAATCAGGGGTACGAACGCGCAGCTCGTACCCCCGGCCAAACCTTCACTTAGCGCCACAAATCTCACAGCGAAGCTACGAATCTCCTTAAGTCAAAACTCAGAATTCAAAACGTAGGAACTAATTTTCGTCCCAGGCTGTCATCTCCAGCCAATACTCAGTCATCATACTAAAATCAAGCATGTTAACTGTGCCGTCTTCATTTAAGTCTGACTTTTTGGCTGATAAGGCTCTTGGTACTTTACCGACGATACGGACGCAGTCCGCTCCCTCTATAGGTGTCCCATCGGACAGCACGCCGGTAAGTGGCAGTGTCAACACGTCACCGGCAACAATTTCGCCGTATATGTTCACAAGGGCCTCAGCAATCTCCGCAGTTTTGAACTTTAGCGTAAGGTCAGTGTACCCGTCAGGATCTTCTTCACTGCACTCGCATTCATTCCCATCCGACACCGGCCTCGCCACATCCTCATAGGCACTGCGTATTGGGTCAACACCCGCTAACAAAATAGAAACTGCATCAATGCTGTTTACATCGAAGTCCTCCGTGCCTAAGATGGCCACTGGAAGCACTCCCTTGCTGGAGACATTAAGCGGATTAGGACAGCTCCCGGGCTTGATGTCTACAGCCACCGCCAAAGGTGGCTCATAAAGTTCCTGGATTTCTTCAGCGGATAAAGCCCGGTCATAGAGTCGGACATCGTCAATTTTGCCGTTGAAGCAACGACTCAAGCCCATTGGATGATCCGAGCAGCCAACATATACCTTGGAAGATTTCCCTGTTACCACACCGCCGGTACTCTGCGTGTTGTCTAATAGCCCGTTGAGGTAAAGCCGTTTTGTCGAATCGTCTCTTACACCTACAACATGTACCCATTGATTCAGATAAGCATCTTCCTGTGATGTCAATAACTCGTGCGTGCTTCCATCAGGACTGGTGTAGAAATAGATGTATCCCGCCTCATCTTGCTTTAAGTACCATTGCCTTCCGTAATTATCATAGTTGTACTTACTTACGAGCACACCGTCAAAATCCGGATAGACCCCGGTTCCATAAAACCAAGCAGAAATGGCAAAGTTGCTGTCGCCGAATTCAAACTCATCAACGTCTCCAAAGTCAACATGATCCCCGTCACCGTCAAAGTCCAACGCTCCGTCAATTTGCCCGCTCGTCCAAACTGGGCCGTTCACCAACGTCCCATCATTGTCACCTGCTGAGTCATAAGCTATGTCACCTTCGCCTTCATCAAACTTCCAATGAGCAATTGGACCGCTTGAGCCTTCCAGATAAAGTTCCTCAACTTCTTCGGCGGATAGAGCCCGCTCATAAATGCGTACATCGTCAATTTTGCCGTCATGATAGGAAAGGTAC
>CAZQYB010000012.1:0-27512 GCA_964597535.1 uncultured Pirellulales bacterium
TTATGTTCGCCGAAGTATGCAACCTGAAATTCTGTTAGCAGAGACCTGAGCTTTTCGACATTTGCGAGGTCTGTTGTTTGCTTGGACTTCATAGAGGAGACCAGCATTTTGTGAAGCAGCACCAGTTTCTTAACATATTCATTATAGGCTTTGCCCTCTGTCTTTTGTGTCGGCTTTACCCGCTGGGCCATAAAATAGTAAGTTACAATATGGCCAAGCTCATCAGCGTGTTCTTCTTTGTTTTGGATCCAGCGAACTATCTGATTCATATTGGGTTTATCCGCGTCGGACAGCAATGTTATCATCTTCATTGATTTTTCGATAGTGGTAATGTGCTCAGTCATCATATCAAAGCGACCCTGGTCATTGTATATTCCACAGGGTATTTGACAGTGTGAATATGCTATCGAAGCAAAAATCGCCGCGGAGGATAGAATAGCCAATATCACCAATTTCTTCTCATTTCTTTTTCTCACTTCCGTTCTCCTTTCGAGATAATTGCGGCTTTTGGTAATCTTTCCCGTAATTTAGTAGTTGGTAGCTTCCAATTCATAATAGCTTTGCGGATGTGCACAAGCCGGACAGGTGTCCGGGGCTTCAGGCCCTTCGTGTACATAGCCGCAGTTTCTACAGACCCACCTTACAGGTTTTTCACGCTTGAAAACGGCGCCATCAGATATGTTTTTGGCCAGAGCGATATATCTGTCTTCGTGGCGTTTTTCTGCAATTGCAATATTCCTGAAAACCTCGGCAATCTCGTCGAATCCTTCTTTTTCCGCTACTTGAGCAAACTCCGGATACATCTCAGTCGTTTCGTAGTGTTCTCCTGCTGCTGCGGCTTTTAGGTTCTCAAGCGTGTTGCCGATGACGCCGGCGGGAAATGCGGCGGCAATCTCAACCTCACCACCTTTAAGGAATTTGAACTCGCGCTCGGCGTGTTCCTTTTCCTGGTTGGCTGTCTCCTCAAAAATCGCCGATATTTGCATATACCCTTCCTTCCTGGCTTGGCTGGCGAAATATGTGTATCTGTTGCGTGCCTGCGATTCGCCTGCAAACGCAGCCACTAAGTTTTTTTCAGTCTGACTTCCTTTAAGCTCCATTTCATACCTCTCTTTCTTGAAATATAAATCGCTGTACTTCAAAATGTAATTTTGCTTAACGCTTCCCGTGACAGGAATCGCAAATTCCCTCAAGATATACGGTTTTTCGCAGTACCGTAAACTTTTCTTTAATACCTGAAGGTACTTGAATATTGTCGAAGGGCTTGTGATAAAAATCAATAATTCTTTTGCATTTTATGCACTTAAAATGCTGGTGATTATTTAATTGGCCGTCGAATCGTTTGGCATCGCCTGAGCCTTCTACGATGAAAGCTGCACCGATTTCGGCCAGGGTCAAAAGGGTTCTGTTGACCGTATCCAGCGAGATGTTGGGCAGGATTTTCCTGACCCTGTGATAGAGCATATCGGCTGATGGATGCTCTTTCGATTTGACAAGCTCTTGATAGACCGCCATCCGCTGAGGGGTTATCCTGAGCCCGGCCCGACGGCACTTGGCCTTGAAATAGGCCATTTTTTCTGTTTCGCTGCTGTTTTTTCTCTTTTGCTTTTTCATAGTAGTTATCCCTATATAGGAGTTACTCCTATTTGCCAAGAGTTGTTCTTGGAATTTAAAAAAATCTTTCTTGCTGGATACTGGTGCGCCTGGTGTTGGACAAGAAGAAACTACTCAAGAGGTGGTTTCTGGAGGACAATTGCGTAAGTTTGTGTGCGAAAAGGGCTTACTCGTGGCGTAAGGATTCGATTGGGTCCATATTGGCGGCGTGGTAGGCAGGGTACAAGCCAAAGATTATGCCAATGGCTGCACTAATGCCAAAGGCCATGACCAGTGAGCTGCCTGTGATTACTGTAGGCATACGGCTAAAATGGGTTACCAAAGATGGTATAATGGAGCCGAGGATGATTCCTAGGATACCACCAACGAACGTTAGTAGCAGAGTTTCGGAGAGGAATTGAATGATAATATCACGTTTTGTTGCTCCGAGGGCCCGGCGAATGCCGATCTCACGGGTTCGCTCGCTGACGGTGGCCAGCATAATGTTCATAATTCCTATGCCGCCGACCAGGAGAGAAATTGCGGCGATTGAGCCGAGAACAATGCTGAAAATGCGTTTGGTCCGAGCTGCCTGCCGCAGTAGCTCCAGCGGAACCACTATACGGTAGTCCTTCTTCTCGTGAAGACGATCCAGCAGCGCATCCAGAATACCGCGCATACCCAACATGTCACGCAAGCCCAAAACTTGCTTCGCGTCAACCTTCACTTTCACAATGATTTTTTGCAGTTCCACTTTTTCGGCGCTGCGGCTGCCTCCGCTAATGCTATAATTCAGCTCGCCGAACCTCTGCCTGGCAGTTGTCAAAGGAAGATAAATAATATCCCCCTGAGCGCCGCCGCTGTCGCCAATTGAGGTAGCTGCCCCACCTGCCAGCACTGGCATGGTCGTCTGAGAAACTATTCCCACGACGCGATAATAACTGCCCTGAATTTTCACATCGCGTCCGAGAGGGTCATCAAAGGCAAACAGCTTAAGAGCCACTTGGTCATCAAGAACACAAATTGCCAGTTGATGATGCATATCAATACTGCTCAAAAAACGCCCGCGTATCAGCCGAATACGTTCAATCTCCGGGTGCCACGGCGTGGTGCCCTTGATTCTTATAGCGACCCTACGATTGAGATATCTGGCTTCCTGCTCTATCTCGCGATTCGGTACGACTACCTGAATATTGGGTATCGTGTTGCGAATAGCTTCAGCATCGGCATATGTCAACCCGTAGCGACGCACGGTTTCGGCCTCGCCGGCGTCGGTTTTCTCTTCGGGCGGCTTAACCGTTTCAATAATTACATTCGAACTCCCAAGCTGCGCTATAGCTTCCTGGGCTTCCTGGCTGGCTCCTTCCCCTATCGCCAGCATCGCAATCACCGAACACACACCAAAAACAATACCCAGCGTCGTTAGTGTAGAGCGCAGCCGATGCATCCACAGACTTTTTATACCTGACTTAATTGTTTGTTTTAAGCGAAAAAAAAGCATACCGTGTTACCGTTTATATTTCTACTGTTTTATGCGGCCGTCAAAAAGGTGTATGATTCGTTCGGCTGATTCGGCAATGCTCTCGTCGTGGGTGACAACGATAAGGATTTTGCCCTGCTGGTGCGAACGGACGAGAATGTTCAAAATCTCAGCACCGCTTTTGGAATCAAGATTACCGGTTGGCTCGTCGGCCAGAATAATCAGCGGGTCGTTTGCCAACGCCCTGGCAATTGCGACTCGTTGCTGTTGGCCGCCGCTCAATTCTGATGGTCGATGTTTAACTCTGTCACCGAGGCCGACCATTGTGGCTAATTCCACGGCACGCCTGGCACTGTCACCCTCGGAAAAGCCCTGGTAATACATCGGAACCTCTATGTTTTCTATGACGTTTAGCTGTTGGATTAAATTGTAAGATTGGAATATAAAACCTATTCTTGAGCCTCTGATGAGAGAGAGCTGATTATCATCGAGAGTGGAAACATCTTGTCCTGCGAGGTTGTATGAGCCGCTGGTGGGCGTATCGAGGCAGCCCAGGAGGTTGAGCAAGGTCGATTTCCCAGAGCCGCTGGGCCCCATAATGGCCACGTATTCTCCGCTCTTGATAGTCAGGTCGATATTACGTAAGGCATGCAGCTCCACTGTGCCAAGCAGATAACTCTTACACAGTTGCTCAAACACTACAATTGGTGTATCAGTTTTGAACTCGATGGTTTTGTCCATGTTTTGCATCGCCGGCTCGCTTCTTCATACCGCTTTTGCTTTTCCTGAATTTGTCCTGCGGTGAGTTCCTATCTTCCGGTGGTGGTTTACGTTGCTGTTTCAATTTAGCTGAGGCAGTTGGTTCAATCAAGCGCGGAGGATTAAGCATTACCTTCTCGCCCTGAACCAAACCACTTTTGATTTCAACAAAATTGTCGTTAAATAACCCTGTCTCAACCTCGCGCCTCTCAGGACCGTTACTCGTCATAACGAAGCAGACCTTTGCCCCTTCCCACGTGATAACCGCTTGTATCGGCACACTTAGGACGTCACGCAGTTCATGAATAATTATTTCGACCTTGGCCGACATGCCGGTCTTGAGAAACTCATGGGTACCATCAATGCTCACATCCGTTGAGTACACCTTAAGGTCAGGATTGAGCCAACTTTCAGGGTCGGCCAAGGGTGCTTTTTTCAACACTTTGCCGGTGAAGGTCTTATCCAGAAATGCCGCAGCGGTTATCCTTACCTGCTGACCCGGCTGGACCTTATCGACCCAGGTTTCGTGAATCTTGATCTCTACCTTCATTTGCGAGGCATCAGGTATAAATATTATGCTCTGGTGTTCCTGGATTCTAACACCAGGTTCGATGGGAGTGGGCGAACTTCGACGTCCCCGACGTTCCATACTGGAGGCGTAAACCACCTGCCCCGGAGCAGGTGCCCTTATAGTGCACGCCTCAAGCTGTTCCCTTTCATGCTGCAAACGGTCTACCGACAACGCGTACTTGGCTTCTTCCTTGTCAAACTCGGCCTGTGCCTGAGCCAGCTTGGAACGGGCGCGGGCCTCGATACGCTCCAGTTCCCGCTTAGACTCATGATAGTCACTCAGTAGCATTACGGCCTGCTTTGGAAATTCGTATTTTACGTACAACTCCTTGGC
The DNA here is from genome assembly GCA_964597535.1 of uncultured Pirellulales bacterium. Classification (GTDB taxonomy): domain Bacteria; phylum Planctomycetota; class Phycisphaerae; order Sedimentisphaerales; family Anaerobacaceae; genus CAZQYB01. Next base: position 4,737 of record CAZQYB010000012.1, read on the forward strand.
CGTTTCGTCCTGCTCATTTTGAATTTTAAGACTCTGAACCTCCAACTGGTCACCTTTGAGTTCGATTTCAGCTACGTAATTGCTGTCGTAAAGCTCCTGCGTCCCTTCCAGTTTGTCCTCGGCACGGGCAAGCTTGGCCTCTGTGAGTTTAATGCTCGAATTCAACACACGCAGCATTTGAAGCGCCTCACCACCAAGGTTGGGGTCGTAAACAAATGAGATGATTTCGTCCTGCCAGTTTTGGGAGTTTTCGGCCTTGGCAATAAGTTTTTCCGCCACTGACGCCCCGAGATATTTGTGGAGGTCCATCAGTCCGAATCTTACCTTCATTTGACCGGCCTCGATGTCGCTCTCATTTTGGTTTTTCTGGATGTCAACGGCCTCCTTCGCCGCGGCGAAGTCTGCCTGGCAGTCCAGGAAGGCGATTTCCTCCCCTATCACCTTCTGCTTGGTTTCTGATGAATTCAGTTCAACAAGGGGCTTGCCGTTATTGACATCTTCTGGTGTGATATAGGTACCCTCATCAACAATCCAGATTAAAGTCGTTGACCTCTCGAGCTTCGATTTAATGTTTATTGAATTAAGTGCTTTAATATCACCGTTTTCAGTGACGCTGATGGTCAAATCACCGCGTTTCACGGTGAATGTACCGGGATTTTTATTTGCGTCATTAGAACTATTAGAGGAGCGGCGGAAAGATATAAACGCACCTGTACCGGCGACCAAAGCCAGGAGAATTAAAACCCAGCGAAGCCATTTTGAGAATGCCGGCTTCTTGGACCGCTTTTGCCGGCTCTGTCTTGTAGTTGGATTGTTCGGTTGGGTCATATTTGTTTTTGCTCCCACATCCCGTCCGGCCTGACCTGCAGGATGCCGACATCGCGGAAGAAGTTCAATTTTGCGATCGCATGCTCCACTAAAGCGCCAGTTACATCATTTTGCGCCCGCAATAGAGCATCCTGGGATTCCAGCAGGTCACGCGTCCTGGCTCTTCCGGTCTTCAAGAACATCGCCGTGCTGTCCACTCGCTTCTGAGCCAACTCAAGACTCTTCTTTTGAATACTGTGCCGCTCCGCCGCCTCTCGCAGTTGACGATAGGCCTGTCGCACATCTAATTTAACTGTGGCGGCATCGTTATCATATTCCCGTTGCTGTTGCTCCAATGTTATCAGCGCTTCGCGATAAGCATTGCGTTCCGCTTTTCGGTCCAGCGGTAAATCCGCTTCAAGACCGAAGGCGTAACTTCCTTTATGAAACTGTAATCTGGCAGGCTTTGTTTTCTCGGTTGAGCCTGCTTCTGCGGTGCCGATAAGGTTTAGTTCGGCGCCAAGCCCATCGGCGGCCACCATAACTTTGCGAGTCGCATCGTCGATTCTGTCCTTGCTGTTAGCTAAATCCAGACGCTGAAGTAATGCCGTTCCAATCGCGGCGTTCAATGTATAAATTGGCTCGCTTACACCAATCTTTTCCAACGCCTTTAACTCGTTCTGGTCTAACTTTACGTTGGCATCGGTGGGTAGAGACAACCTTATCTTAAATTCATCGAGCTGCTGTTGATACCTCTGCTCGGCCCGCACGTAGCTATCCCTGGCCCCGAGTACATCTTGCTCCGCCTGATCTACCTCGAATTGCGGTTTACGGCCAACCTTGGCCTCCATCTCCAGACGCTTTTTCGTTTCAACTCTCCTTTTATAATTATTATAGGCATTGGTCACCGTGTCCCTTTGCTGCAAGACACTGTAATAGTTTGTCACAATCGAAACCACAAAGGTTTTGCGATAGCGATTGAACGTGCGTATCTGATATAGAACGTCCCGTTCGGCTTGAGTCAGGTTCTCCTGGGCGATTTTTCGGCCGCTGCCCCGCAGCAGCGGTTGAGTTATAGTGGCACTCAATACCGAGCCTAATGAGGTCCGCGGGTCGCCGGTGAGAAAGCGCGTCCAGTCGAGGGCGATGCTGACGCCGACTTTTGCGCCGTCAGCCAATACCTGGTTAAAACCGACCCCACCACCGGAGTTTACCTGTTCATCATCACTGTCCTTGGCGTAGCCGCCATCGAAAGTAGCAAACCATTGTCGTGCGAACTGATGCCGGGCCAGCGTCAAATCAAGGGCTGTCAGGTAAAGCGTTTCCTTCTGCGTTTGATAGTCGCGGTTGTGGGCGGTGGCAACAGTGACCGCTTTCGAGAGGTCTATGATGCCTAATGAGGATATGAGTTTTTCAGGATGCAGGTCATTTGGCGAGGGCGCCACGTCGCTGATTGTATAATTGGCCTTTTGGCCGAAGCTGTCCTTCCACTTGCTGTCGATAATCTTGTATACTTCTTTGTCGGCGTCGGCTTTATAGTGCTCGGAGCTGCACGCACCGACAGCGCCTACTATCACAGCGGCACACACGCCCCACAATAACAACGTTATTAGCCGAAAGTTACAAGACATAAAACCCCTTTCCGAGGTGGTTCGACAGCTTCATTGGTATCTATATCATTATACAATAAAAGGTTATATAAGAAAAGATGAAAAACCGACCAGGACACTCGCAGGCGTTGGTAATTTTGGATATTAACGCATAATTTTGCACAGGAACTTCCAATAAAATCTTCAAATTCAACGATTTATATGCGAAAAAGCGCAAGCAGTTTTGCAGAACTGCTGCTGGTTTTTCGGTATAAAATTAGACGCTTTGGCCGATAAAAATATTGCATCAAAAAGTTTCATAACGCCTTAAAAGCAAAACGACCGAATTTTATTGCAATACCGGCGGATTGTGTGTAAACTAAATGTGAATCTTTCAGGCCGGCGGCGTAGCCAAGAGGCCTAAGGCGACGGTTTGCAAAACCGTTATTCGTCGGTTCGAATCCGACCGCCGCCTGTTTCTTTTCCCTCAATTTGCAACGGACAATATTATGATAGCGAATATCAATAATAGCGTTTTGGAACTTGTTGAAGGTGATATTACGGAAATGCAGACCGGGGCGGTCGTCAATGCCGCCAATGCTCAACTTATTTTGGGCGGGGGCGTGGCTGGGGCAATTAGGAAAAAAGGAGGCCCTCAAATCCAGGAAGAATGCAGCAAAATAGGCGGGACATTCGTGGGCGGGGCCGTGATGACCACGGCGGGCAGCTTAAAAGCGAAATACGTAATTCACGCCGTTGGGCCTCGAATGGGCGAGGGTAATGAAGATGAAAAATTAAAAAACGCCACTCTGAACTCACTTAAATTGGCTGATGAAAATAATCTAAAAAGCATTTCATTCCCGGCAGTCAGCACCGGCGTTTTTGGTTTTCCTGTCGAGAGATGTGCGGAAATAATGCTGAAAACAACTATTGATTATCTAAAAGGCCAAACCGGTCTGGAAAAAGTTGTCTTTTGTCTATTCGGGCGGGCCAATTATCAAGTCTTTGAAAACCGGTTGAAGCAGAAAGTCTTAAAATGAAGGCAATGGTCTTAAAGAAAGCATCTGCAGTCGAGGAAAAACCTTTAGAGCTGATTGATTTGCCAATTCCTGACGCTAAAGATAATCAAATTCTGGTTAGGGTCTCGGTGTGTGGCGCCTGTCATACTGACCTGGATGAAGTTGAGGGCAGACTAATACCAACAAAGCTGCCGATAGTGCCGGGTCACCAGGTGGTGGGGACTGTGACAGGTAAGGGAAAGGCCGTGACTAAATTTGCGACCGGAGACCGTGTGGGGATTACGTGGCTGTATTCTGCCTGTGGCGAGTGCAGCTTCTGCCGGACAGGTCAGGAAAACCTCTGCACTAATGCAAAGTGGACCGGCAAAGATGCTGACGGCGGCTATGCCGAGTATATGGTTATCGCAGAAGATTTTGCTTACCCACTGCCGGAAAGCTTTTCCGACTCTCAGGCAGCGCCGCTTTTATGTGCCGGCGTAATTGGATACCGCACACTAAGACTGGCTGAGATTACAAACGGCCAAACCATCGGCCTCTATGGCTTCGGGGCCTCTGCCCACATCGTCATTCAGATAATCAAACACAAATTTCCTGACAGCCCGGTTTTTGTCTTCACGAAGACCGCCGAGCACGCACGGTTGGCCGAGCAACTCGGTGCTGCCTGGACCGGCCGTTCGGGAGATAAGCCGCCCGTGAAGCTGAACAAGGCAATGGATTTTACGCCTGTAGGGGAATGCGTACGTGATGCCCTGTTGGTTTTGAATAGAGGTGGCCGATTGGTTATAAACGCGATTCGCAAGGAAACACCGGTCCCTCCGCTGGATTATGCTGAATATCTCTGGCTTGAAAAAGAAGTCAAAAGTGTCGCTAACGTTACACGGGCAGATGCTGAGGAATTTTTGCCGCTTGCTGCTCAAGTCCCTATCGTGCCGACCATCGAGGAATTTCCGTTGGAGAGTGCTAACGAAGTTTTGCTGTCAATAAAGCGCTCGAGAATTCGCGCCGCCGCCGTTTTAAGAATCCGCGAATAAAAGATTTGGCTTGATAAAAGCTACGTAACAGGATTGCTTGGGCTTATTGACTGCACAGCCAGCCGCTGCTTACGACATTTATTGGTAGCTTCATTCGCACATTTTTTACACCATACTGTCAAACCGTCTTTGTGTGTGCTTCTTTTGTAAAACTCGCTTTCTGCCTTCCACTTCTTGCATCTACTGCATCGTTTCTCTTTCACGCCGTCAACAATCCGATGGCGCTTCTCATATCTGTAGTATTTTTTTGAGTGCTTCTGCTTTCTGTGGTAATACTTGCGGGCACATTTGCGCAGGCACTCTTTGCACCAATACCTCAATCCATCTTTGGACTTGCGTTTTTTGTTGAACTCGCTCTCGTCTTTCCACTTTTTGCATTTGGTGCATTGCTTCATTTTTAACCTCTTACTCTATGCTTGACCTGTGATTTCAGCTTTTCATATAAAGGTAAGTGTATCTTAGAAAGTAGCAAATGGCAATATTTTGTCCTGATTTTCCTTGCTTGTCCAGTAAGGAATGGTGTAATTATAGAGTCTTTTTGCCGTCTTTAACCCAGGATACGGTAGTGAAGGTGGTAGAAGAGAAGGGTGTCCGATTCTTTGTATTTCTACAAAACTCCCCGACGGTATGCCCGCGCATCCGGTGCGTCGTAAATATTAACCGGTTTTTAAGAGAAATGACGATAAAAAGACAAGCAATTCCTGTATCAGCAATAGCTGTGCCGCTTGTTGTTGGTCTGCCGACAGGTAGGCCGGCCTTTGCTGGTTACCTCTATGCGGTAGTTCATAATGCTCTTGACGGAATTGACCCTGCGGATGGGAGCGGCGCTAATGTTTTTCTGAAAAAATTTTTCGCTATCGACCTATAAAAACCTCGCCTAACATCCTCAATTGTCCCTTTAGAGGTGGTTCTACAGCTTTTCGGCTGAATTAAAACGGTTTTTTTGCTATAATAACATCTGTAATTAGGGGGCTTTGGCATGAGGGTATTACGATTTATATTGAAGTGGTGGCGTGAATCGTATCGGCGGAGCAAGACTCAGCCGACCGGTATTGATTCGCATAAATGGGAAAGCAAAATAGAGATTTACAGAAGTTTGAAGAATAATTAAAGCGAGCGCTCTGTCGGTCCCGAAGGCAATGCTGCGATTGTTACTGGTGTTTTACATAGGTTGGGACGTAAGACGGCGATGACGCTCGCGGATACCGGAGGAGGTGTAATCTCGGCAGCCGGAATAGAACAAGCACCCGGGCAGTCTGACAGAATATGGTGGGCCGTACTTTGGCACAAAGGGAGTATAAAACCCATAATAAAGCACACCCAAATACCCCTGTTGTAAATATTTGCAACCAAAACACAGAGTCGGTCTTGAATTCTTGTGATTGGTTTTAAATAGCGTGTTTACAGATTTGGAAGCGGGAATGCTGTATGTGTAAAAAATTGATGTTTTTATTTTTTATCGTTTTGCTGCCGGCTGTGGTCAATAGCGCCGCGGCAGCTACATATACCTGGACCAATGATTACCTCTGGAGCGTACTCTGGGATGACCCGCTGAACTGGGACCCACCGGGTGTACCGGGCGCATCCGACGAGGCATTCATCACCGCCCCACCGGAACGCGGCCCGGCAATTGATTGGGACACAAGCATTGGTGATATGCACGGACCCAGATGGGATTCAGATAGTAATCAGGTTATGGACATAGTAGCTGGAACCGTTGTGGTCAACACCGAGTGGGTGTGGTGCTATAGCGGTTCCGGAACGGGCACCATAAATATAAGCGGCAGCCCTGATATTATTATCAACGGGTGCTTCGGTGGCATCTACAGCGGAACAGGCATACTTAATATAACTGATAACGCTATAATCACAAGCAATGATGAGTGGCGGATGGTTGATGGTAGCGGCGCAGTGGGCATATTTAACATAAGCGGCAGTGCGAATGTTACTATCCACGAGCGTGTGCGACTGGCCGATGATGGACTGGCCGTACTTAACATAAGTGGTGACCCTAATATTATTATCGATGGTGACTTAACAGCGGGCTACAACAGCGGTGGAACGCTGGAAGCTTATATTAGTGGCGGCAGACTTAATGTTGGAGGCAGTTTTCAGATTGGCAGCGACGGTAGTGGTCTGATTGATATTAGCGGCGGAACTGTCAATTGCTACAGCTTGGAATTGCAGATACGTCCGGATGATGCAACAGGGACGCTTAATATCAGCGGCGGTAACGTTTATGTTGGAGAGTCTGTGCTGATTTGTGACGGCAGCGGTACAGCCACGATGAATATGAGCGGCGGTGACGTTTACGTCGAAGGGTCTGTACGGATTTGTGACGGCAGCGGTACAGCCACGATGAATATGAGCGGCGGCGACGTTAACACCGGTGAGCTGTGGCTGCCCGGCGGCGACGGCACTGGTATTCTTAATATGACAGGGGGCGTGCTTGCCGTGCGAGGAGCGGTACTGGCCCCCAGAGATAGCGGTGGAACATCTATCATTAACCTGGATGGTGGACTTATTATGTGCGGAAGCTTCACTCCCGCCGGACCATACAGTATGAACATCGAGGAGGGAGTATTGGTAATAGATGGCGATGTAAGGAGTGTTGTCTATGCCGATATTGCCGCTGGCTATATCACTGGGTACGGCGGCTGCAGCGGCAGAGGCGATGTGATGCTTGACTTCGACAATGTCAATCCGGGTAAGACCACGGTATGGGCTCTGCTGGTTCTTGAAAGGGCCTGGAACCCATGGCCGGGGTGTGATGCCGAATATATACCAAGAGAGGTGCTCCTTAGCTGGTCGGCGGGAGATGGTGCGATTGAACATTATGTGTTTTTTGGTACCAGTTTCGACGATGTGAACAGTGGCGATTTCAGCGTGTTTAAAGGCAGCCAAACCGGTACTATTTATAATGTCGGCACGCTTTCATTCGGCGTGACTTACTACTGGCGTATCGATGAGATTGGGCAGAGTACGTACACCCCGGGTCTTGTCTGGAGCTTTACGCTGGGGGACATTATTGTTGTGGATGATATGGAGTCATATACGCCCGGACGGACCAGTCCAAACGCAATATCTGATGTGTGGATAGACGGAGTTACGAACTCTACCGGCTCAACGGTTTACCTTGGCATTGCTTCTGTTGACCCAGTTTACGCCGGTGAGCAGTCGATGCTCTATGTATATGACAACACTGTCGACTATTATTCCGAGCTCGAACGTCAATATACAGACCCGTGTGATTGGACTGCACGCGGTGTAAAAGCATTGACGCTGTGTTTCTACGGCTATCCGGATAACGATGCTAATGATACTGAGCGGATGTATGTGGCCTTGGAAGATAGTTCAAGCAATATCACAGTGGTGCCATACGACGGCGACGCAAATGACGTGAAGATTGCAGAGTGGCAGGAGTGGAACCTTGACCTGCAGGACTTCAATGATGGCGGTGTGGACTTGAGGAATATCAAGAAGGTCTATATCGGTTTTGGTGACAGGGATAATCAGGTGGTGACCGGTGGTTTAGGCGTCGTATACTTCGACGACATCATCCTGTATCCGACCAGATGTGTTCCTAAGTACGGACCAGTCGGCGATGTCAGCGGTGATTGCGTGGTTGACCTTAAAGACCTTGACGTAATGGCAGATGAGTGGCTCGATAGCGGAGAAGTAACAGCAGATGTGTACCCTGACGGGAAAGTTGACTTCAAAGACTATGCCGTGCTTATCGATAACTGGCTCGAGTTCAAGCTATGGCCGTAACCCGCCTCCGGCGGGGCTCTTCGACTGAGGATTCGACTGAGCTCAGCCGAAAAGCAAAAAACCATAAAAAAAGCGAGGAAATAACGCTCACAAAGTCTGTAACCGTTCACGGTCAAAAGATTGCTTCAGTCGTTTCCAACTCCTTAGCAATGACAAAATGCTTAAAATACCGTATGGATAATTTATTGACCATCCTCTGGACTATAAGTTTTCAGGTATAAACTTCTTACTGATCCATCCAAATAAGAGTATCTTTATAAAATTGTGTTTCATAGAATCAATTTCAGCTTGCTTGAAATTTACGAAATCATTCCTGTCATTCTCACTGAAACCAGTATCATCGAATGTCACAATAAGAATAGTTTTGTCTTTCCCATACCGTAGCTTTTCTTCCATAGATTTCCTGCACTTTTTAGAAGTTTTGTCTTTAACCAGTTCCTTAATTTTACAAATAACATCTGTTTTTGTTATAACAGGCCTTTCAAGTTTAGGACTTGTAATTATATCACTTGCTGATCGGTTTCGCTTTGTCTTATTCCCTTGAACGCCATGAATATCGTGCTCCCAAGGTGAACATCCATTCTCTATGAGAAGTTCTTTTTGAAGCCCCCATTTCCAGCCAACTATGGCATTGGTAATTTCTACAAAAATTTTCTTGTTGTTATCGACAATAATTCCGTCGTATTGCTCTGAACCACAACAAGGTTTAAACTTGGCACCAAGTGTATTGCCATAGTAGGTGTTTACATAATATGCAAAAGGTGTAAGTTCATGTGCGAATTTGTCGGGCAATCCTTTGCCAAGCTCTCTGTATCTCATTTCCCTGAGCATTTTTGTTCCTGAATGCTCCCCGGGCCATACACGCAGCTCTTTTTCCTTTTGCTTAACAAACTTAAAAAGCTCTTCAGCAGACCGTTCTTTTGTATATTCAATTTCTGTAAGAATGTCGTTGATATTCATATATCGTATTACTTAATAAAACTGTATGTTTCTTTTTGTGCATAATCAATAGGAAAAAAGTAAATTGTTAGCGTTTTCTTCTCAACATCACCGCACCATTTTAACGATTACCTGTCTTAATTCAACCGATAAGGTCGGCCAATGCTCGACCACCTTGCGATACCGCATTGCAAACTCACAACGCCACGATGTCAAGCTGCAATTTCACGATGTAAGCTTACAATACAACGATTTTCGGTCAAACAGGCACTGCTTGTTTGTCAATTTTTCCGGCTAAAAAAATCCGTGCAATCAGCGCAATCCGCGATTAAAAATATTCTGACTTCTGACTACTGAATTCTGTATTCTTATAAATCAGCGCAGTCTGCGCTCGACATCTTTTTGAATTTTGCTCTGTAATTTTACATTTTGATTTTTAATCTTTGATTTTATTCTTTCGTGCCCTTCGCGGTGAATAAACCTTCATTGTCATAGAATAAACCGCCTTAGAGGAAAAGCCGACTGATTTCGTGGATATCCACTCATTGACCCGGCTGATAATAATTTCATCGTGGCAATCTTATCTTGCTGCCAGATGCGATATTTTATCGGATGAAGAGAAAGATATTGCTTTTCTACCGTGAGTTGATTTGATTGGCTCGGAATTATTATTTATATTTTATTTGGCAGTTTTTATGGGGGTTTGTCCGTAAGTCCGTAAGGACTCCCAGGGAGGACTCCACAGGAGTACGTCTGTATGGAGTTGTCGGCGTAGTGCTGTCTTGTGAGATTTTGCTTCTGAGTGCTCTTATAGTTTCCGGTCTAACTCCTCGGGAGTCGGCTCTCCTATGGAGTCCTTACGGACTGTACCGAATGTATGCTTGATTATTGAGACCTTGCTGGGGACTTGAGATTATGCGTAAGAAATCTGTTATTCTTAGTTTAATTCTTAGTCTAATACTCTTTCTTGTCGGTGCCGTTGCGCTTGGCTGGGTTTTGAATGAGCGAAAAAACGAGAAGAAACTGCTGCAGGAGCAACAGCAAAGATTCGATGCCGGATTGGATAAACTCGACAGGGTTGTTACCGGCGAAATAGATGCTCATTCTTTTGCCAATACTGTTCCGAGCGAGAATCGACAGCAGGAATTAGATAAATACAAAGCGCGAATGGAGAGGAGAGAGTTGATTTTTATTGTCTCTGTTGTGTGCATATTTGCGGGAGGTGTGATTCTTGGTTGGTGGCTGTTACTATGGACGGCTCGACTGATTACCAGGGGCTTGTCGTATTTGACGGAATTCTCGACCAATGTTTTTAGGTGGCACAATCCGCAGGCACTCCATAGGAAAAAAATCAGCGATAAGAAACTGGGCAAAACACCCACAGGAGAGGATGGAAAAGTTTTAGTCCGTAAGTCCGTAAGGACTCCCAAGGAGAACTCCGTAGGAGAACAGGAGCAAAAACAACACAAACACCGAGGATGGCTTAAAAAACATTCGAAAATCCTTGTAAATTCCGGCTGGTATGATTTCGGAACGAATTTTGCAAACCAGGATGAGCCGGCTCCTTTGGAAAAAGTTTTTTCTATGAGAAGTGAACCGCATGTTGCTAACTTGGCTAAAGATGCTGGGAAACTTGCCGTTCTGCTCTCTGATGAAAAGTCTGTCGAATTTGAGGGCCTCTCAAAGGCCGTAACGGAAAATTTGAACGTAAATACTGGGCCCTCTAATCAGTTGTCTAAAACCGTCCAAAAGGATGCCTTACCAGACTCTCAGGAAAATTACCCGGACTTGGAAGATTTGCTCATAACCCAAACTGAGAATTTGGAGAAACAGGTAGCTGAGTTCAGGCAGATGACTCAAACTGTTCAGCAGACCGCGATTAGTCATTCAGAGCCGCTCAGAAACGGCCTTAAGGAACTCATCCAGCAGGTCTCTGCGATTCGCGAATATGCTTTACAGCAGCAGGGTAGAATGGAAAAACTTCAGGATGGATATGACTGGAATATAATCAGAACTTTTTGTCTGAAGGTGATTCGTTGTATTGATAATCTCGAGAAGCGTATCGCTCGGCTGGCCAGAGAGAACGTTGAGACTATAGACCTTGAAGAAGTAAGGGATGAATTGGTCTTTGCTCTTGAATCCAGTGGTGTTGAACAGTTTGAGCCGGAAATCAGCAGTGATTATCGTGGGCAGGAGAAAACCACAGAGGCGGTTAAAGACAAGGAATCCTGCGACGACCCGACTCTGACAGGCAAAATCGCAAAGGTTCTGAGGGCGGGTTACCAGTACATTATTGACGAGGGCAATGTCAAGGTGGTGCGAACAGCCAGGGTTAAATTATTTGCTTAGATTTGTTAACTAAAATGAGGTGTACAAAATGGCTAATATAGCAGGTATAGACCTCGGAACAACTTTCTCGGCATTGGCGATTCTTAATTCTATCGGCAGGCCGGAGATAGTCCCGAATGCTGATGGCGAGAGACTTACTCCTTCGGCGATTTTCTTCGACGAAGAAAACTCAGAGATAATCCGCGTTGGTATTGAGGCAATCAACTCGCGCTATCTAAATGCTGAGAGGTCGGTTCGATGGATAAAGCGATATATGGCGGATGCAGACTATCGCAGGAATATCGACGGCAAGGACTGGAGGCCTGTGGAATTATCATCTTTGATATTGAAAAAGCTCGAACAGGACTGCTCATCGGAGCGCGGCGAAATCCGTGATGCTGTTATTTCTGTTCCCGCGCATTTTGACGAAGTTCGCAGAAAAGCGACGATGGACGCGGGGACTATGGCCGGCTTGAACGTGATTGGAATTGTTAATGAGCCTGTGGCTGCGGCATTGTATTATGCCACCACCCGCGAGGTTTCCGGAAAGGTCCTGGTATATGACCTCGGCGGAGGAACCTTTGATGTAACTGTAATGGATGTCACTGGGCATCGAATGAAGATTATCTGTTCGCAGGGCGACCATGCGCTTGGCGGCGTGGACTTTGACAGGGAAGTATTAAAGATGTTGGAGCAGTGCTACAGGGAAAAATTTGCTACAGAGCTGATTGGTTCGGATGAGGATAGGGCAAAGTATGAAGACGAGGCCGAGGATATCAAAAAGACGCTGTCGAGACGCAAAGTTGCAAAAAAGATGCTCTACGGCCCGGCGGGCAGCGTAAAGACGGAAATTACTCGTGAGATGTTCGAGAAAGCCATTTCTTCATTGATAGCTCGGACAGACATCCTCCTGGAAGTGGCCCTTGAAGAGGCGGGTATTAAACCTTCCGGAATAAATAAAGTGCTTTTGGTAGGCGGAAGCAGTCGAATCCCATTAGTCCGGAAACGGCTGGAGGAAACGTTCGGATTCGCGCCGGAGGTGGCGGTTAACGTGGACGAATGTGTTGCGCTTGGTGCCGCTTTGCATGCAGGGTTGACAATGCTCAGAGAAAAACCCGATGCGGTGCCGGCGGGAATTTCCGGAGGACTGGGAGATATTGACCTCACGGATGTATGTAATCACAGTTATGGTACTATTTGTGCTCCTATTGATAAGGAAACCAGCCGACGGGTAATTGAGAATCGCATTATCCTGAAGAAAAATACGCCGTTGCCCTGTGAAAGCACGCAGATGTTCTATACAATGTCTGAGGGACAAAAAGAGGTTGAGGTGACCGTAACTCAGGGAGAGGACACCGCTGTTGAGTACGTAAACAAAATTGCAACGCATAAATTCAAGCTTCCTCCGAAAAGGCCGGCACGATGTCCGATTAAGGTTACTTATAGCTACGATGTGAACCAGAGAATGCACTGCAGCTTTGAGGACCTCGAATCGGGCAGAGTCTTAAAAGTTGATTTTTCTTTAGACCGGGACGGCAGAATGTCGCAGAGTAACACAAAACAAAAGGCCGACAAATTGGAGACCCTGAAAGTTAAGTAGTGCTGTCGATGGGTGTATAGATGCGCGAATTTTTGAACTCAATTTTGAAGCTGCCTGCATTAGTCAGCTCTGCTCGTTTGGTTAAACACTTCAAATTTCCAATTTTCCGCAAAGCGGTCGCTAATCAAAAGCGGGAGAATTCGGTTGGCACAGACCTCCAAGCTCTTAATTGTCGTGTTCGACTAACAAAGCAACAGAAGGAAGAATCTGTTTTTGATGTCTTCACCGTAGAGATTTGCGGTTCGATTCATGCTCCCGGCGATATGCACTCTGCGATTGTGCGGATTTTGATTATGGATGTGACAGATGGAATCTCTAAAGCCAGGCCCGTGCGTAGTCGTGTTGAGCAGCGGCAGGTGCGGGGTTCGCCCGCTTTTTGCTATGAGGCTGAACTCGGCAGAATTCCTGACGCAGACATTACTATATCTGATTGGATGGCTGTTGCCAGGCTGCGGCTGGATTGGCTGAAGTTTCCTCGAAAAGGAAAAAGAAACGTGCAGTTTGCCACATCGATATTATCCGGCCGGAATGGTGAAGAGCTCGCTCACGCGACATACACGATTGCTTACGAGAATTCTGCGTTTGGCTATATTGACTTACAGGAGAACGTCCGGCAGGCAAAAACACTGGCGGTCGCATTGGCGTTTGCTGTCAGTGCCGCAGACGGGAAAATATATAATTGTGAGATTGAGACTATAAAGAGCTGGGCAGGGGCCAACATCGATTTTTCCAAAGCGTCCAATAATACAAAACACAAGCTTGAAAAGGCGTTGAATAGAACCGCTGAATTTTTCTGCGATGGTAATCAACTTGACGTGCACAGGGTTTGTAAAGAGATTGCAGAGTTCGCTCCACTTGCGGTTCGCTATGATATTTTGGACCTTTGTCTGCATGTGGCGGGAGCTAACGGTGTTGTCACTGCGGAAGAGCTCGGCCTGTTAAAAAACCTGGCAGACTGGCTCGAAGTTGATACGGACAGGTTCCGCGAAATGATGGGAAAAATCCTTCCGGTCGGCATGCATGAAGTAAAAGATTTGGAACTTATGCTCGGCCTTAGTTCGGATATGAGCAGGAACGAGACTCGGCAGCGCCTAAATAGAGAGTACCGCAAATGGAATGCGAGGGTGACAAATTCCGACCCTGAAATTCGAATGCAGGCCGATAGTATGCTCGACTTCATTGCGAAGGCAAGAACTGAATACGTAGCGTAGTGCTCTGCCTGGCGCGATTTGGATAGTTGTCAACTGAACGAATTTCCTAAACGCCAAACTAAAAAGACACTTACGGAAATAGCGAAACCCGGCCTCACTGTTAAAAGTTTCTTCTAATTGCTCCGGCATTTTGGTATCCATAATTCTGCTCTCCTTATGAGGTATTGTTTCAAAATCTTTGTTTTTTGCCTGTTATGGAGGCCGGCTTTCGTACCTACAAACTCAATGCATCCCTGGACCTCATAATGCAGGGCTAATCCTTGATTTTTTTTGCACAAAAGAGTATAATATGTGGCAATCGCGAAACAGCTTTGTTTGTATGTGCAGACGAAACACCCGGGACAGTTTGGCATTATTATAACTGGGTGCAGCTACTGCCCTTATACGGTTTGGAGGAAATGTATATTATGTGCAGGAAATTGATTTTCCTGGTTTCGCTCGTGGTCCTGCTGGGGCTGGTCAATGGTGCTTCAGCGGGGGATATAAACTGGACGGGTAATGGCGCTAACGATTCCTGGTGCACGCCGGCGAATTGGGACCTTAATCGGCTCCCAGACTGGGAGCTTGATTGGGAAGTTGAAATCAATCCCGTAACTCCGCGCGACCCCGTAATAGATTGCGACGTTGACGTTGGTTATATGAAAGGGCCTCGATACGACAGTGATAGCGACCAGTCGCTGGATATAGAAAGCGGAACTATTTGGTTCTGGTGTTGGCGTATGGGTGCTGGGGGCAGTGGGGCATCCATTGTCAACATAACCGGCGGCGATGTGACTGTCTGGTCTGATAACGACTGGGCAATTCGTGCTGCCGACAGCGGAAGCCTCTATTGGAATCAGAGCGGCGGTACCGTCACTCTTCCGAACCATAGATTCAGAACAGGCGATGGGTCTTCATACAGTGAGTTTAATATCAGTGGCAGCGCCATCCTGAGTATTGGCGACGAGTGGAAGTGGGGAGACGAGGGTGACGTCTTGATGAATATGAGTGGCGGCTCGATTGATATCGGAGGCCATTGGAGTATGCACTGTCGTGACTTTTCAAACACCGATGTTAATATGACCGGTGGCGATATCTGGGTCGGCGGCTCGGTGTTGGCCGCCGACAGTTCAGATAATACCCTGGTAGCTACTATTAATTTGAAGGCCGGCACAATTGATGCCGATTCGCTCCTGCTGCCTACCGAGGACGAAGGAACTGGTATTCTCAATATGACCGGCGGTTCGTTTAACTGCCGCAGTGAGCTTAGGGTGCCCAATGTCTCCGGAGGAACAGGTGAAATAAATCTGGACGGTGGAACTCTTGAGACCGCTAGCTTCTACATAGATGAAGGTGGAACGTTAGATATCAACGACGGTATATTGATAATAGATGGCGATGTGGTGGCTGATATCATCGCAGGTATTAATGCTGGCTATATTACCGGCCGTGGTGGTTCGGCTGATGTGATTGCGACTTACGACCCTGCTGAACTGAAGACGTCTGTATGGGTTGTGCCAGCGGTATCGTTTGAGACAGCGGCTTCGTCCGGTCTTGAGACTGTCAGCCCCGCTGTTCTCACGGTCGTCCTGCACAATCCTCCTGAAAGCAATACCGTCACAGTTGAGTACGCAGCGACGGGCGGCACGGCTATAGGCGACGGGAATGACTACACCCTAAACCCCGGTACGCTGACCTTTAATCCGGGCGGTCCGACAAGCCAGACTATCGAGATTACTATCATCGACGATGGTTTGGGCGAAGAAAATGAAACCATCGAAGTAACATTGTCCGAACCGAACAATGCGAAACTTGGAGCCCTAACGCAGCATACCTACACTATTATTGACCCCCGGCCGTACGTGAAGTTTGATGCGGAGGCCAGTTATGGCAATGAAAATATCTCGCCCGCTGAGATACCTGTCAGTTTGTCGTGGGAGTCGACCGATACCGTGACGGTAGATTACAGTGTGACCGGCGGCACGGCTGTCGGCGGCGGCGAGGATTATAATCTGCCCGCCGGAACGCTGCAGTTCGACCCTTATCAGCTAACCAACTATATTAGTATCACGATAGTAGAAGACGATTTGGACGAATTGCCGGATGAGACGGTTGAAATAACGCTGTCGAATCCGAGCACCGGCAAGCTGGGAACTATTACGCAGCACACCTTCACAATCCGGCCTCCGACGGCCCGGCTTTGTCCGGAAGGCGACCTGGATGGGGATTGCGATGTCGATTTTAATGACCTGGAAGTTTTTGTCAAGCAGTGGCTGGACCCGTCGGGTAGCTGTTCCGACTTCAATTGTGCTGACCTCGATGGTGCCGGCGGCGTGAATATGTGTGATTATGCCTTCTTGGCGGAGAACTGGCTCAAAAGCGCCTGGCCCATCGTTATTAACGAGTTTATGGCCTCCAATGACGATACACTCGAGGACCCATGCGACCCCAACGAATTTCCCGACTGGTTCGAGCTATACAACGCCAGCCCAATCCCTCTGGACCTCGGGGGCATGTATCTGACCGACGACCTCAGCGAGCCGACCATGTGGCAGATTCCTACGGGTGTTACTATCGATGCCGGCGGGTTTCTGGTCTTCTACGCCGATGATGATGACGAACAGGAACCTATGCACACGAACTTCAAACTCAGTGCGGGCGGCGAAGAAATCGCCCTGTTCGACACCGACGGCAGTACTCTGATTGACAGCATTGAATTCGGCAGCCAGGTGAGCGACATTTCGTATGGTCTCTACCCCGATTCCAGCAGCAACTTACGGTTCTTTGGTATCCCGACGCCCGGGTGGGAGAACTGTGGTGGGTACCTTGGTATGGTGGACGACACGCAATTCAGCTATGACCGCGGCTTTTACGAGTCTGCGTTTAATCTATCCATTACATGCGATACAAGCGGAACCGAGATTTATTTTACGCTCAACGGCAGCGAGCCAAACCAATCCGTCGGAGAGCTCTACACCTCGCCTTTCGACGTCAACCAGACAACAGTCCTTCGTGCCGTAGCGTATAAGCCCGGTTACCTGCCGAGCAACGTGGATACGCAGACTTACATTTTCGTCGATGATGTGGTCAACCAGCCGGACCTGGATGACGATGTGTTGACGCAGCACGGCGCCGGCGCTTTCAAAGACGGGTTGAAAGCGATTCCTACATTGTCAATTGTGATGGATGCGTGCGACCTGGCGAATCTGCAGCGCCAGGACAGTCGATACTGGAACGACGATTGCGATGACGATGACTGTCTGCCAAAGAAAGAGCTGCCCACATCGGCCGAACTGATTTACCCCGACCCTAATGACGGAGAGGGATTGCAGATTAACTGTGCTATTGAGGGACACAGCTGGAAGTTGGACAAGACCAGCTGTAAGCTGATATTCAACACGGAATTTGGCCCGTCTCAGTTGAGGTATCCCTTTTTTGAGTCTGCGCCGTTTAATTCGG
The DNA here is from genome assembly GCA_964597535.1 of uncultured Pirellulales bacterium. Classification (GTDB taxonomy): domain Bacteria; phylum Planctomycetota; class Phycisphaerae; order Sedimentisphaerales; family Anaerobacaceae; genus CAZQYB01. Next base: position 22,470 of record CAZQYB010000012.1, read on the forward strand.
ATACGGCTGTTGAGGAATTTGACCGGATAGTACTCCGCGCTTCCAAGAACATGCCGTCAACTTACGTCGGTGACCAATGGACACGCGACACCCAGATTGCGATGTCGGGGGTCAGTGCCCGTGGCATCCAGGTGCACCTCTACCTTAACGGCACATATTGGGGAATCTATAATCCCACCGAGCGACCGTGTGGCTGGTTTACTTCATCATATTTTGGAGGAGAAAAGGAAGACTATTTCGCGACCAACCACGGTTACGAACGAGGTGAAGGCCATATCAGCGGCGACCCCAACCGGTTCGATACGATGATATCAATGGCGCAGGCCCAAAATCTGGCGGTTCCAGGTAATTACGACACATTCAGGGGTCTGTGCGATGTTACAAATTTTGCCGATTATACAATTCTGTTCTGGTTCTCCGGTTTCGGAGACACCATTGACAACAACTGGTATGCCGGTATGCGAAATGTTCCCCTGCTCGGCCAAATCCCGCCCGAAGGTTTTATGATGTTTATGTGGGATGCCGAAGTCGTATTTGAAGCTAAGTGCGGTCCCCCCGGAAACGAAGTGCCCTGGGTTCCCCCACATTACTTTACTATGACAGACCATACGATAGTTGACGTGTGGGTGGCCCTGCGCGACAACGAAGATTTCAATTTGCTGTTCGCCGACCGTATTTATAAGCATTGCTTTAATGACGGCGTGCTGACTGATGATAACACGCAGGCGCGCTGGAATGCCTTAACGGATGATATCAATGACGCGGCGGTTTGTGAGGTGGCACGCTGGCCGCAGGGAGGGGGATATGGAGATACGGGGCCTGGAACAGTGCCGCCCGAGCACGTGGATATGACCGGCTTTGTCGGTATATTTATGACCGCTTTGGATAATTGGGGTGGTCTTTATCCAAGCATCGACCCGCCGACTATGACCCCGCAAGGCGGATACGACCCGAACGGATTCAGTGTAACAATGTCTCATTCGGATACTATCTATTATACGCTTGATGGCTCCGACCCGCGCCAGGCCGTGACCGGTAATCCTGTCGGACAACTGTACACCGGCCCCGTTATGTTGGACAAAACCAGGCATGTCAAGGCACGTGCATACAATATCGGCGCCACCGAATGGAGCGCACTTAATGAGGCGGTCTTTGCCGTAGGGCCTGTTGCCGATAAGCTGCGCATCACCGAGATTATGTATCATCCGCAGGACACCAACGACCCGAACGACCCAAACACCGAATTCATTGAGCTGAAAAATATTGGACCGAATACGCTGAATTTGAATTTGGTCAGCTTCACCAACGGGGTCGATTTTACCTTCCCGGCCGATATCAACATCCCTGCAGGCGGTTATGTCGTCGTTGTTAAGGACCATAATGCATTCACGTCCCGGTATCCGAGTTTCTCCGGCGTGATTGCGGGCGAATATACCGGCCGGCTGAATAACGCCGGCGAAAGAATCGAGCTTCAAGATGCTCTTGGCCAGACAATTCTGAATTTCAGGTACGAGGACGGCTGGCGTGATATTACCGACGGCGACGGTTTTTCTCTGACGATTATAGACCCAAACAACGCTGACCCGAACAGTTGGTCCGAGAAAGACTCCTGGCGTGCGAGCGCATACATTGGCGGCTCGCCCGGCTGGGACGATTCCGGTATTGTCCCCAACCCTGGCGCCATAGTGATTAATGAACTGTTGGCCCATTCGGACGGTTACCCCAATGACTGGATAGAGTTGTACAACACTACCGCCGAAGATATTAATATCTCCGGCTGGTTCCTCAGTGATAATGATTCAAACCTGATGAAGTACCAGCTCCAAAGTCCGACCATGATTCTGGCAGGCACGCACATTTCCTTCACTCAGGATGACCATTTCGGCGGCAAGTTTGCATTGAGTGAAAACGGCGAAGCGGTATATTTGTCCTCGGCCCCGGACCAGAATGGCGTGTTGACCGGCTACCGTGAGGTGGAGGATTTCGGGGCGTCGGAGAATGGTGTGTCGTTCGGCCGTTACTACAAGAGCAGTACCGACAACTTTAACTTTGTGGCGATGGAGTCCACTACACGGGATTCAAACAATGCTTATCCCAGGGTTGGCCCAATTGTGATTAACGAGATTATGTACCATCCGGACTGGCCTGAGGGTGGTAGTTTGTACAATAACGACGAGTTTGAATATATCGAGCTACGCAACATCATCGATGCTGATGTGAATTTGTATGACGAGGATTCGATTCCGTGGAAGTTTACCGATGGTATTGAGTTTACTTTCCCGCCCATCACGATACCTGCTGGAGGGTACCTATTGGTGGTCAAGAACCCGGAGGCATTTAGCTGGCGATATCCGAATGTTCCGGTATGGAGTATTTTAGGGCCGTACGACGGTCAGCTAAATAACGCTGGCGAAAAAGTTGAAATTTCCAAGCCAGGCGATGAATCGGGTGGTATACGCTATTATATCCGGGTGGACAGGGTCAATTACAGCGATGGTTCCCACCCCGAGGATTGTCCCGGCGGCATAGACCTCTGGCCCACGGAAGCAGATGGTGACGGCAACTCGCTTACGCGGATTGACCCGAACCTTTACGGCAATGACCCCAACAATTGGGATGCAAATACGCCAACGCCGCAATCAACCATTAGCCTGTTATTCGTTAACGAGTTTATGGCTGATAATGAAACCACAATCAGGGATGACTGTAACGACTATGATGACTGGATAGAGTTGTACAATGGCGGCACAAGCTCCATTGATTTGGCTGGCATGTATCTGACCGACGACTTGGGCGTCCCAAACAAATGGGTGATTCCGGGCGGGGTGAGCATCGAGGCAGGGGGTTATCTGCTCTTCTGGGCCGACAATGAAGACGGGGAGGGTGATTTGCACACGAACTTTGGACTCAGCAAGGACGGTGGCGAGGACATCGGCTTGTTTGATACCGATGGGAGTACTCTGATTGATGGTATCGTGGGTTTTCCGGCACAGGACCCCGACGAGTCCTATGGCCGAAAACCGGATGGAGGCCGGAACTGGAGTTCCCTCGCGTCGCCCACACCCGGCAGCAGCAACTAAGCAAAATCCAGGCAGAAAAGGGCAAATAAGGACACATCGTTACAATCCTTACAAAGGCTATAAGGGGCGCGAAAAGCGCGAATTCAGATGAAAAAACATTGACTAAAGTACCTGTAAATGTTAGAATAATGTTATCAATAAGGTTGTAGAAAGATAAGTAAGTAAAGGTTTAATAGTCGCCATGTCAGAACATACTCACAGGCACAAAATTGGCTTGGGGCGCTCGCAGCGGCAGAAGACAAGCTCACATCTTCACATGGGCCGTTTGGGCGTCTCAAAATGGCCGGGCAAGGTGGGCGATAGTATTCCCAGGTGCCGTTATGAGCTCAAGTACCGCATTAGTGAATCAAAGGCTGAAGCGGTTGAGCAGTTCATCAGGCCATACCTGCACCTTGACCGTTACTGCCAGTTACAGCCGAGCGGTACTTATCCAATTGTCAGTCTTTATCTGGATTCGCACAATTTACGGCTCTGCCGGCAGACTCTGGAAGGGAACAAGAATCGCTTCAAGCTGCGTATCCGCAGTTATACCGACGACCTGGATTACCCCCGGTTTTTTGAGATTAAACGTCGGATGAATGCTATAATTATCAAGAGCAGGGCTGGGGTTATGCAGCGCGATGTAGAAACTTTACTTTCGGGGTTGTCGCTGCCGCCACAGGATTATAATACCGAAGAGGAAACACTAAAGCAGTTCCAGTTGTATATGAAAAGTATTAACGCCGGACCCGTAATGCGCGTCGGGTATGTGCGGCGAGCATACGAAGACGATTCGGAGAACAGGGTGCGAGTGACTTTAGACCGGCAGCTTGCCTATAATGTTAGCCACAAGCTCGATATTGGGTTTAAGGGCCGGGGTTGGCAGCGTCACTCATTAAGTGGTGTGATATTGGAGATTAAGTTCACGGCACGTTACCCGGCGTGGTTAAATCAAATGGTCAGGTGTTTAGACTTGCAGCAGCGGTCGATTTCAAAATATGTTGCTTCAGCAAAAGAGTCTTGTTTAATAGGGTATTGTGCGCCCCGGTTATCAGTGTTGTAATTATGGAACGATTTTGGGAAATACTTGATGGGGCCCGCTCGAGCGGGGATGTCTTTACTCCCCAAAGCATACTCTTGTCATTGTTATTGGCATTTGTTCTGGGCCAGGTTATAGCCTGGGTTTACTACTTCACTCACAGCGGGTTGTCCTATTCCAAATCCTATGTACAATCACTGATTTTGATAACCGTTTTGGTGGCCCTGATTATGGCTGTTATCGGAAATAACATCATCACTGCTTTTGGACTGATGGGCGCTTTAGCTATTATCCGCTTCCGCAACGTACTAAAAGATACGAGGGATATAGTTTTCATTTTCTGTGCGCTGGTGGTTGGTATGGCGTCTGGCTCTCAACGCTACGCTGTTGCAATCGTTGGCACAATTGTTCTGAGTTTGATAGCAATATATCTGTACCTGGCCGGCTTCGGTACACATCATCCTCGTAACGGCTTTTTGCGATTTAGTCTTGAGGGACATGTTGGGCCCAGGCACCCGGTGACCGCTATCCTTAAACGTTTCTGCGGCAATTTTACCCTTATATCGGCCCAGGACAGTGGCTTTGGCAGTTCAACTGTCGAATATGCTTACCAGTTGATAATAAGAAATGCCAAGAGAAATGAGCTGATGTTATCTGAACTGGGAAAAGTCGAGGGCATTGAAAACATCAGCCTGATAATGCAGGAACAATTATTGGAGGTTTAGAACGGGCGTATGAAAAGAATGAGCATCAGATATCTGCGAAGCAGGAATCTACATTCTGGTCGTATCCGCACACATGTTCTGCCCGTGCTGATATGGATGGCCGCGATTATGGGTGTAGTTGTGCTGTTTCGTCTGCGGGCACAGCGCTTTGAAGTATTAGGTATGGCTCAAGGCCGCGTGCATCAGATAGCTGCCACCTGTGATGGCCGTCTGACAGATG
>CAZQYB010000013.1:0-27001 GCA_964597535.1 uncultured Pirellulales bacterium
ATCCAGAAGGCAGCGGTTCAGTGAGAAGGTCCATGAAGGGCATTATCCAGCATTTAGGGACGAATGTTTTTCATACGGGCGACAGCGGATTTCCGACAGGTGATACGCTTGACGAGGCCAAAATCAATTATGTGCTGAGGAAGATTTGGGAGAACAGCAGCGGCAACGTGGATTTGATTGTTGTCGGCGGATTCCAGAAGCGAAAGATAAATGCTTTCACGGCGGAGAGCCGGAGCTACGCGTCCGGTGATACCACTTTCACGGATATGATTAATATTTACGAAAGCGACTTCGGTATTTGCAGGATTGTTACCACGCGGTGGATGCCACAAGATGCAGCTTTGTTTTTAGATTCATCTCGTGTGAGCGTGCTGCCTTTAGCGGGGCGGAGCTTCTATTTCAAGCCGTTGGCGAGCAGTGGTGACTATGAGTGCGGCGAGCTTATTGGTGAGTATGCCGTGGAGCTCAAGAACGAGGCGGCCCACGGTCTTATTCGCGATTTAGGCACCAGCTAAAAAACGGTGTTGGGGGCGGCGGATAGCGTTTAGTATTTTTATCTATTCGCTATCCGCCCTTGCTGATGCTTTGATTAAGGGGGTATTTATCGATGGTTCAATTTTCAAACGATGCAGATATTTTGAAGTACGAGCCGATACTGTTCGGGGAATTACACCTGCCGGGCCAGGTATTAACAGCAGGAACAGGTGGGACGCTTAGCGGGACGACATTTACTGCGATCGGCGCAGATTTTGTGAGTGCGCAAGTTTCAGCTAACGGGGTCTTATATCTGCAATCTGCCGATGGATTGCTGGATGGTTCGTTCGAGATAGTCTCTGTGGATTCTGCAACGCAGCTTACCGTCTCGGTTGTCAGGGCAGACCCAGATGATGAACCTATAGCACCACCATTAGCTAATGACATATCCTATCGCATCAGCACATTTGGGCCACAGGCCAACGAAGTTGGTTTTCAGTTGACCGAGTATTTCAGCATTGGACCGGGGGATCCTGCGAGCGTCTATGATGTAGAGGATATTATGGACACGAATGTTTTAAAGAGGGCCTCAGTCTTTGCAGTGATTGCCAGTATCTATGCGATGTTGGCCAGCAAAGCGGAAGACGAGAATTTCTGGAAAAAGAGTTTGCACTATCAACGGCTTTTTGAGAAGGCGAGAGGGCGGTGTCGGCTCAGTATCGATGTCGGCAGTGATGGAGTAGCCGATGTGACTAAGACAGGGGCGTCTGTAAGGTTGGTGCGGGACTGAGAGTTTAGAATTAAGAAATTTAGAATTAAGAAATTTCATGAGCACTACATTAGATGAACAAATTTTGTTTGACGAGCAGCAGTTGAAGATTGAGGTTGGCAGTATCAGCCGGGATTCGGTAGAGAGAACAGTACCTGGGCTGGACGGTATGCTTAGTATCGACCTCGGTGAACGGGACAGAAAGATAAAACAGAAAGGCACCCTGCGGGCAATGAGCCGAACGCAAATGAGCGAGAGGATGAGCGCAATATCGGCCTGTATGGATGGCGATACGCATACATTGGTGACCGACGACGGCCAAGAGTTTGATAATCTTCGGATGGATGTTTTTAAGGTAACAAATGAGAGGACAAGCGGCGGCGGCGTAGCTGTAGATTACGAAATCGTTTATACGCAGTTGATAGCGGACAGCGTATAGCGAACAGGAAAAGAAGTAGTTATGACACTTGTAAGTAGCGGGATAGATAAAGTAATAGCATTTGAATTGCCGGGCGGCGTTTGGGCAGACGGTATGAGTGTCGGTGCACCGAGAGTAGCTTTAGTAAAGTGGCATTCGAGTTTACACGATAAGTTGTACCAGGTTTATGTCAACGGTCGGTATGCAGGGGCGACAATTGACAGCCAGCAAAGGCAAATGATTGTTCAGATGCCCACTTCTTTGGAGACGCCGGTCTGGATTGAAGTTTTCGCAGTCGAAGCCAACCAGGCAAATACCGATTTTAGTGATGAGATTGATTTGTCACCGGCTCAAAGCGGAAGAGTAAAAATAGCTTTGTTGCGAGGTCAGAATTTGCCAATCGATTCGGCTGCTCAAATCTACTTTGATAATGGGACCGGGGAGATAGATTATGAGAACCCGCTGACTAATTCTCCGATACAGATTTGGCCGGCCTGGCAGGATAAAGCAGGATTTGGGATGAGCGGATTTGGTGCAAGTGACTTCGGTTATGATTCGGCAGCAGCGGTCGGCTTTGGAAAGGGCAGTTTTGGCAGAGGGCAGTTTGGGCTTGATGCCGATACAATTGAATGGTTAAGTCGGCCACTGCAAGCAGGGGTTTACAAATTCGCAGTTAAGATTACCGACAATGCGGGCAATGAAAGCAGCAGTGAGACGGGGCAAATCACAGTAATACCGGCAGCGAGGCCTGCTGAAGGAGTGAGCATTTCTTCGTTTGACAAACAGACGAATCAATTGGTGCTTGAAATAGCGGATAACGGATAGCGAAAAGGAAAAGAAAATGGATTCCTGCTTTCGCAGGAATGACAGGGTTTCGCAGGAATGACAAGGCTTCGCGCAACTGACAATCTTTCGCAGGAACACGATAAAGAAGAGGAGTTCGAATTATGGCTGAGGTTTATCCATCTGATAACATATTGTTGAATGTACAGTCTGACAGTGAGACCGGTGTTGAATACATACCAACCGGTACAGCACCTTATTATCTACAATTCAGGAAGCTGCTGTATCGGCTGCTTCTTGCCACGAGGCGTGCAAATGATTTAAGGGTTTATGACGAAGGCGGGCTGGATATCGGTGTAAAAAGCGGCAAGTTCTGGCTGGGCACAGAGCTTGTCAGTTACGGTGGCTCATCAGGCAATACTCTGGCGGATGATAAAGAAAATATTTATGTCTATCTGGATTCGGCGGGCAATCTTGCTACCAATGAATACAGCAGTTTTCCCAATATGGCGACGACGCCTCATATTCGCCTGGCGATGGTAAGCACCTCAGGTGGCGACATCGAGTCTATAAGCGATGTGCGTATTGGCCATAATTTTGTGATGCCATACGAGGCTGGTGGGGTGAAAAAGACAATTGAGGCACATACCAGTGACGACACACTTACGGCGGCGGAGTCCGGCAGCGTTCATACGAATCTTGGTGCTACAGGGACGGTTACGCTTACGCTGCCTGCGTCCGCTCCTGTGGGGACGGTATTTACCTTTGCGATCCAGGCGGCGCAGGAGTTACGAGTTGACCCCGGTACAGCAGCAATCAGGGACGACAGCGGGCAAACGGTGGATAAATATAAATCGGCTGATGCCATAGGTGAGTGTTTGAGCTTGGCGGCCGATTCAAACGGTGACTGGGTGACGACAGCGAAGAATGGAACGTGGACTGAAGAAGCATAAATGAAACCGCAAATCAAGCGGGACATAGAAATAAGTGGAGGTGATGCTCAATGCTTATATCACCACTAATAGACCCATTTGCACTTCATAATGTCGCTGAGGATACATCACCACAACTTGGTGGCGATTTGGACGTAAATGGCAAAGAGATTAAGTTTGCAACCAACGACTTTCTGGGCTGGTGGTCTGGGGCACAGCGTAAGAGTTATATTACGGGAGTGGATAGCTGTCTTGACCTGGTATTTTTTGCCTCTGACTCGATACACTTTTATGCGGGAGGTGACGCCGGTGACTTTATCTTGTTTAAGACAGTTGGCAGCTTACCTGAGATAGCTACTTCAGGTGGATGCAATCTTAAAGTTTCACCATCAGGAGGGCTGCTTGACATCATCGGCAAAGTTGCAATATCAAATCAATCTCGATGTTGTGTTTTTCGAGGAGGCAGCCCGCAGTCAATTCCTTCGGCTACTTCAACGAAAGTACAGTTAAACAGTGAGAAATTCGACCAGCTTGGTGAGTTCGGCAATTACAAATTCACTGCTACAGATGCTGGTTATTATCTCATATGTTTTAGTGCAGGTTTCAGACCAACTCTTTCAGCAGGTAAAAAGTTCCTTGTCATGCTGTTTGTAAACGGTGCAAGCGCAGCAGAAACGATGCTGCATTCGTCTCATAATGATTATATAGGAGGGGGTAACGCGGTAATTCTTCATCTGGATGCGGACGATTACGTTGAGTTGTGGGTTTTTCATAATTCAGGTGGGGCTGTGAACTTGGATTACAGTAATGATTTAACATTTTTAGCGATTGAACGATTGTCGTAAGGAGGAATGTATGGCAATTACACAAGAACAATTAGGAGAAGCTGAACAATTGTTAAGCCAGATGGCTGATAAATGTGCAGCCCTGCGAATGTATGCTCTGAGAGCTTTTGATGGGATCATAGAAGGAGTAACATTAACGGTAGAGCAGAAACAAGAATTGAAAGATAAGTATCTCAATGGAAAATCAGAACTACAAAACCTTTATGCCCAATTACCGTAATGAGGTTGAAAATGGAAGATGACCGTAAAGAGATTCTCGCTCAATTGGGCGAGCTTGTACTTAATAGAGAAGAATTGGTTAGACACCTTCAAGACCTTGACCAGAGAGCCAATCGGCTAAAACTGCAACTGTTCAGACTTGATTCAAATAAGGACAAATCCAATGGCGAATGAAATACACATAGATTATGAATCCGGCAAGAGCTTATATGTGGTTCGTTTTAATTCATCGGGTCAGGTTGCCTTGTCTGACGGTTCATCCTTTGAAGACTGGGGCGCCAATAGCCATAATGCGGACGATTATGATGTTGGTCTTTCTGAGGTAGGTTCGGGTGGTTGTCACTATGTCGGCAGCTTCGATGCAAGTAGTAATATCTCGGCAGGCCGGTATTGCGTTGTAGTATTTTTGCAAGCTGGAGCAAGTCCTGCTGATGGTGACGAGGTAGTCGGGGCCGGCGAGATTGTATGGACCGGTGCGGGCGAGTTGACGGCTGATAAGATTCTTGCCAATAAAGCCGTTCAAACCAAGAGCACGGGCGCGATTGACTACTACGATGATGACGGCCAAAGCGTTATCCTGACTCATACTCCGGACGATGCCGAATCGAGCATTACGAGGACGCCGAGCTAATGGATAGAGGGTGGTTAAAAGAGGCATTGTTTGTTGGTATGACCAGCAATGCGTTTAAGCTTGGCACGGTGTTAAGCTGCGGCTGGTTCTGGATGCGCGTTGGCGGCTGCTCTGTGCTGTATCGCGGCGAGAGTATGGAACAAATAGATTTTGCAAATATATTGGCGGTGGCTGAAGTGGACGCTTCAGAAATGTCACCACCGGATTATGTTCAGCACAATAGCGGCTCGACATATTTCTACGTCATTCGTCGGGCCAATAATTGCGGCGACCAGGAGCATACCTTATCTGCTGCGGTCAAGGTTTCGATAGACGCCGGCGGTGATTTGGCTGAGCCAGGGCCTAATAATATTTTTGTGGTAAGAGCCGAACAGGTGGACGGCAATAAGATAGAGCTTGTTTGGTATTATTGCCCACTTGAACAGAAACAGAAGCCGGTGTTTTTCAGGATTTATGGAGACAGCGGGACGGGACATATCGACTATGAAAACCCTATTACTGCGATTCCATATATGGGGCGAAGGTTTTATAGTTACCAAAGTAACTCACTCGATGCGGACAAATATCTGTTTTGCATAAGGGCTGAAGACACTGGCGGCACGGAGAGTGATTCTGTGCTGATAAAAATCCAGCTTGATACAGAAAGTCCGGTTGCGATTGATATTCTGAATGCGGAGTGTGTCTGAGACATCCGAGGTTCTTTATGTCTAACAGAATCGATTTTTTCCAATCAACTCAAACGCGGCTTGCACTTCCCGCAGCGGTAACTTCAACTTTGCTCGATGGGTCGTTGTGTCCTTTTCTTGAGTTAGTGGAAATTGTGCGGTGCGGCTGGCCGGAATTTAGCTGGGCGAAGTTAGCCGTAAATCAGGCTGCGTATCCCGATGCCAGCTTAACGGACGAAGAGATTGAGACCAAGCTCGGGATTGGAAAGTCTATTCGTGTGCGGCGGTGCTTTAACGGGAGTCCGCCCGGCGTAGCGGTTCATAGCTTTCCTGTTTTTGAGGGTCATATAGAGGTTGTTGAAACGAGACTTGGTTCAGATGGGGTAACAATAGAGGTATTAGCTAAAGATTTTTCTGCAAATCTCAAATGCATCACGGTCTATGGTCAGCGAGTGGGCGATTCTGACGGCTCGACACTGCATTTATCCGGTACCGACACTGTTTTCAACCCAGATGGAAAAGCTAACGCTACGGCTGAATCGATAGAGAGCAACGGCAAAAGTTATAAGCTGTTCGCGGTTGAGCCGTCGGCAGGTAAGCTCTGGAGCTATGCGGAAGTGATTGATTACCTGCTGTGCGAATATTTCCCAGACGGCCAACTGCAGATTCCTGGTATCGAACAACTGCGGACACTTACGGATAACCAGGTGGTTCGTGACCTTGATGTAACAGGATTGAATTTGATAGATGCGCTGCACCGATGCTGTGAACGGATAGGCCTGGAGTTCAAATTTGTGCCCCGGCCCGAGCCGACCGGACCTGGGCAGGCGATTGTGTTTTATAAAAGCGGTCAGGGCAGAGTGGTCGAGTTGAATTGTCAGCCGAGCGGGGAGCAGTTGAGTATTTCAAAGACAGATATTGTACGCCTGCACAGCAGGAAGAATTTTTGGCCTGTGACGCACCGATATATTGGCCAGGGTGATTTCAAAGTTTACGAGGCGACTTTCGAGTTGGTGAAAGCATGGGATACTGCAGATGAGGATACTGATTACGGCAAATTTTCGCCCTCCACCAATCCGGATTTTTATCAGGTAAAAGATGTATATCGAAAGTGGTGTCTTAATGAGGCGGGTGACTACAGTGATGCACCATACAATCAAGGCGAGGCATTTGATTTTTCAAAGATTTTCGGGAGCAGTAATTTTGCTCGCCGTCGCAGGCGTTTTTGGCCTGCTTTGAGCACGGACAAACAGGGGAAATCCCTGGGTTATTTTCTGCAGGTATCGTTTGATAACGGTCTGCACTGGTGGCAGTATCTTTATGCTTTTAATAACCTGCTTGATGAGTGCGGGGCGTGGCTCAGCAGTGACCAACTCGATGTTAACACGTGGGTTGCAGCTCTGAAAGGAGTATTGAGGTTCAGGATAACCGCATCAGTAATCAGCGATGAGAGATTGAGTTGCATAGTAGCTGATGGGCCGGTTAATTCCACCGTACCTGTGGTTGAGCAGCTTATTACGGTGCCCCGACAATTCAAATATCGTAAGGTTTCCAGCCAGAGTATATTCGCGGGCTGCTCGGATGAAACGCTCGGGACGCCAGATGAGATTGACGACAGCACTATGTTGTATGAGTTTGTACGCAAAAGAGCGGCAGTAGCATCTGCGACAAGCGAGACTGCCAGTGTTCGGACAGCTTATTTGGCTCTTGATTACGAAGTCGGCGACAAAGTGAGCGCAAGTCCTGAAAGCAGGGACCTGCTGAGCTGCCGAAACAATAATCGCAGTACCAGTTGGATAGAACGGGTGCAGATGGATTTTCGAAATCAGTGTACGAATTTGAGAATCGTTCGACAAAGGAAGTGACAGTTATGAGCGACGGCGCAAATATTGCAAATAGCCGGGAGATGCTGGCCCGTCTTGCTCGTCAGGGTTCTGAAGGAGCCAGCGAGGTGTCGACAGTTACTTCACCCGGTGCCAGAGCGGCTGCGTGGGCCGTCAAGGTCAAGGGACTGTCATCGTATAATGTCTATAACGTTTGTGCGGTAGTGATAGGTGATGCCGGGTCGCTGCCGGTTGAAATAGGCGCACAAATGCAGGCGGTAAACTTAGCTGAATCGTTTATGCAGCAGGGCCAGCTGTCAGCAGGGACATACGCGGTGATGTCCAGAGTGGGCGAAAAGAATGTTTTCTATGCGCCGGTGTAAAATAGCGTTTAGCGTATAGCGTTTAGAAGAACACTGTAAGGAGTTTCGATGTGGCGGAGGAAAAATCGCGAAGCTGGCGGTTAAATCGTCAGGTAAATCTTTCGGTGCTGGTTCAGTTGCTGTTCCTGGCCTCTTTAATCGTGGGCAGTTGGGTCAATTTGCAGCGGCAGCTTGACTTGTTGCAGCGAGACGTAACTATGCTGCTGCAATGCCAGAAGAACGTTGAACAGAAACTCGAATCGCTTTCAGCCAAGAGCACTTCCTACGAATACCGCCTGCGAGCGCTTGAGAAACATGTCCCCGAAGCCGACATTGCAGAAGGGTGTTTTGGACAGTGACTAATAAGATAAAACCACATATTTTGTTGTTTTCGCCAAAACAATGAAATATGTTTTGACAGTGTATCATTTATGAACAGAACATTGCAGAATCTCATACGAGAAGAATTTTGCCCAAATGGGATATGGCAACTGTCGAACACTATGAAATCAGTGCTAAAACGCGAAATATCCCGATTGCCAAAAGGCGAAGTTTCAGAAAGTGAGACACGTTATCCGGAAAGCCCATCAGCGATGAGAGCGTTCCTAATCAAGTTTTTCACCAGGCATTATTTTCAAACGCAGCATAGTTTGTTTGATTATATGACTTCAAATGAATTTCTGAGTCTTTTAGCGTCTGGGAAATTGCTGATCCTTGATGTTGGATGTGGACCGGCTGTTGCTTCTTTAGCAATCACTGATATGCTTGCCTGTATCCTTGAATATCTTGAAAACATGGGAGAATGTTCGAAAGGCACGATACTAAAACTAATGTATGTGCTAAATGATATCTCTGGTATTTGTCTTGGAACAGGCCAACGTATGTTAACCAACTATTATCTCATTGGCAGAAGGTATGGCAGTGGGATTATCCATAGTAGAACGATTAGTACACAAAAAGCATTTCCTGACAATATGAGCCAACTTCGACGAGTAAGGCTTAATTTGGGCACATATGACATGGCAACTTTTTCTTATGTCGTGTCGCCTTTGAATGAAGATAAGGGATTCAATGGCCTTGTTAATGGACTGCTTAACATTGGAAAACTCTGTAGTCATAACGGAAGAATTCTAATTCTGCAAGATAGGTTTCAAGCGGCGCTTGTGCGGCAAATGAGCAGAGCGATAGGTATATCGAGCCACAAAGAAGAATTAACACAATATGTTTATCCGAGCAGAAATGCGAATGAAACTTACACCTATTCATATTACCGCTGTTTGTACGCACCTGACCGAGAAAAGATAGTTAGAAAGAGTCATGTGGCATAATTGTTACCATATCACGCAGTTGCATTTTTTGAATTCGCAGCGGTTCTTAAAAATGTTCCAAATTTCGGGTGTTTCTCTGCAGAGGCTGATAGAAACGTTTTTGTCATAACTGCGAATAGTATCGATTAAGAAAGTGTAGAATTCGGCACGTTGTCTTGGTGGATAACGGAGCTTGTCATCCGAGGCTCCTTTAACGAAAGTGGGGGCACAGAGTTTTTGAGCGAGATTACCGTATGCTTCTTTGGCCAGACGGAGATGGCCGGGCAGAAGTCTTAACATACCAAGTGTTATGTTTTCAGGTTGGGTGTGAGTTAGTGTTTTCCGGATTAGAGCGGCGTATCCGGCTTGCCAGTTTTGGCTAAGAATGCCAGGATCAATACGAAACCGTATTCGGTAGCCATGGTCCTGGCATAGCTTCGCTGCGTTGACACGCTCGTCAAGGCTGGCTGTCCCGGTCTCATAGGTCTTGATTATTTGCTGGCTATTCAGACTCCAAGAAACAACTACCTGTCCATTAGGCTGAACGGCAAGCAAGTTATCAATATTGTTGCTTTTTGTTAGCAGCATTAGAAAGCTGTTTGAAAAGCCGGAAAAGAATGGAACTAACATTGTCGTGAGATTAGTTACGTGATCAAGTGCAAGGCTATCGAGCATTTCGCCCATATTGAAGCTGACTTTGCCGCAGGACCTGGCTGAGGCCTTTCGTATTTGCTTAAACATTGTGTCGTAATTGATGTTAATTTTGATAAATGGGGAGTATTTGCGATAAACGAAAGCCAAATAGCAATATGTGCAGTAGTAGGGACAGCCATTCGAAACGGGAACCAATTTGTGATAGGGACAACAACGGATGTTCGAGCCAAGTTGGCCATCGAAATATCCCACGAAAGATGAGGTTTGGCCTATCATCAAAGTTCTTTTTCCACTGAGCAGTGCTTGGCCTGGTGACATGTTTGGCACAGTCCGCTTGCGCTGGTGCTCTATTACGTAAATATGGGCGGAAGGGAATAATCCCAAAATTCGCTGCGCCTCAGGATGGTGCGCTACTTTCTGCCACAACAGTATAGTCTTAGGTTTGAATGTTTTTGCTATGTCCACAGATTAATTTCCTGTAACGACCCCAGAAATCCCAGTCCAGAGTAACAGTATTATAGCGGAAAAACGTAAAATCCATTCAAGAATTAAGGGGGAAAACTGATGAGAAAAATGCTGGTGTTAGTATTGGGCTTTTGCATTCTACTGGTCGGCTGTGATAGTGTGCGTTTTGCGCCAAGCGAAGCGCAAAAGCAAAACGCCTGGTTGCATAATCGCACAACCGCTGTAACAGCCGAGTGTACCAGGGCGGAAGATACTTCGGAAAAATTGCAGGCGTTGGCGGGGTTGTCAGAATTGCAGAGCAGGGCGTTTGTTTCTTATTACGGTCTGCCGAAGGAATTTCCGCGAGCCGAGAGTGCTGAGGATATACTTCGTCAGTCGAATTTCGAGCTTGCACAGACAGCTTTGGGTGAATCGGCGGTTCGGCCTGATGTGTGGGACTTGGCTGATTCTGTATTTGAATTGGCTATCGGGATATCGGCTCTACTGGGCGGTGTGTACGGGACAAAGGCGGTTAGATTTCTGAGAGAAGCGAGGATAAAGTCGAAGGCCCTGCAGGAGATTATTGCCGGCAATGAACTTCTCAAAAAGACAAATAATCAATATGCGTCAGCGTTCAAAGAGGCACAGAATGACCAGTCTCCGCAGACACGACAAATCGTGGCGGAAATGAAGACGCAGGTCGATGCCTGATACAACTCACAACTAAAAATCAGAGGAATTTACCAATGGCAAACGGCAAGGACGTAGCCGGATTTGCCTTTGAAGTCGTGCAAGGGTCAGAAATTTGCCGGTAATGGGTTGCATCGAAGCGGCGGGCTGGCTTATAATTGTTGCAGCAAAGTTCAGCTTTCTGAGAGTTATGTGGAAAAGTCTTTTAAGTTCGATATAATGGCGAAGATATGAAAACAAAAAAGCAAAAACAGCGTGTTCTTTTTGGTTTTTTATTGGTCTTACTGTCGGTCTTCTTCTATTTGTTACATTTTGCGGTTTTTCGCGATGCCCACCATATTTTTATTTATCTTGTTGGTGATATTGCATTTGTCTTTATAGAGGTGCTACTTGTCACACTGATTATACATCAGCTATTGAGCGAAAGAGAGAAACGCTCGATGCTAAAGAAGCTGAATATGGTCATTGGCGCTTTTTTCAGCGAGGTCGGCATGGCTTTATTGAAGTATTTTTGGGCTTTTGACGCCGAAGCCGAGAGTTTCGGCAGGCATCTGGTTATCGATAATGACTGGTCGCCGGAGCACTTCGATAAGATGGAGGAAATTCTTCATGACCGGGAATTTAAGATTGATATTCATAAGGGCGACCTTGAGCAGCTGCGAAGTTTTCTCATCGGCAAAAGGGTTTTTCTGCTTCGCCTTTTAGAGAACCCGAATCTTCTGGAGCACGATGAGTTTACCGAGCTTCTCTGGGCAGTCTTTCATCTGGCAGAAGAACTCTCGCACAGAAAGACTACCTCCGGCCTGCCGGAAACCGATTATACTCACTTGGCCGGTGACATAAAGAGGGCGTACGGTTTGTTGGTAAGAGAATGGCTCAGCTATATGGAGCACCTTAAGGCCAGTTACCCATATTTGTTTTCTCTTGCCGTCAGAACCAATCCCTTCAATCCAGAGGCATCTGTTGAAGTTAAATAGTCTTCCCCTCAAATTTCATTATTTTTTCACCCCAACTCTCTCGCACTAAGCTACGACCGAGTCAGCCCACCCAAAGCGTCTCTGTCAAGCCCAATGTTGATTACAAAATGCCGATTTTACATTGTTTTGTTGCCGCCGCCGGCGGATTGGCTTATAATTGTCACAGCAAAGTTCAGCAGCGTGGCTGAACCGGACTAACGTCAAACATGGATATTCCGAAGAGCCCTTGTACTGGGTAGATGGTGAAGGAGCAGAATGATGAGCAAAATTGCGAGATTTGCAGTGGCTTTAGCAGTGGTTGCCGTGGGGATGGTGGGGTGCGCACGGCAAAAGTCCATACGAGTTGTCGTCTGGGATGAGCGACAGCCCAAACAGCAATCAATGTATGAGAACTTTCTTGGAAATCACATTGCCGACTACCTCAGCGAGCAGGAAGGCTTTACCATCCGTTCGGTCGGTATGGATGACCCGCAGCAGGGCTTGTCGGATGAGCTGCTCGATAATTGTGATGTTCTGATTTGGTGGGGGCATCGCCGGCAGGGTGATATCTCGGTCGAGACTGCTCAGCGGATTGTCAAGCGGATAAAGGCCGGCAAGTTTAGTTTCATTGTGCTGCATTCGGCCCATTGGTCAACGCCGTTTGTGGTGGCCATGGAAGAGCGTGCGAAGCAGGATGCGCTGGCCAGGCTCTCCGCGGCCGAGCGCGCCAATGCAAAGGTCGAATTGGTCGGCAGATTCCAGCGAAAGGCACCAGCTCGCGATGCCGAGTTGACACCCGCGGTATCCTATGAGAAAAGACAAGATGGCAGCATGCTGGTACGCATCGTTCGGCCGAACTGCTGTTTTCCGGCGTACAAGGCCCACGGCAAGCCGAGTAAGTTCAAGGCCCTACTTCCTAATCACCCCATCGCCAACGGCATCCCTAAAGAGTTCACGCTTCCGCAAACGGAGATGTACGATGAGCCGTTCCATGTACCTGCTCCCGATGCGGTTATCTTCGAAGAAAAGTGGGAGGCAGGACAGCGATTTCGCAGCGGCGCCCTCTGGAGTCTTGGCAAGGGTAAGGTGTTTTACTTTCGCCCCGGCCACGAGAACTTTAACGTCTTCCATCAGCCGGAGCCGTTGAAAATCATCACTAACGCCGCCCAGTGGTTGGGAGATGAAATCTCAAAATAGAAGGGCCGGCAATGAGCGGGCCACTTTCGCACACGGAAGCTTTTGCCAGCTTATGTCTGCTCAGTTGACTGTGACCTCTGCTTTTTTGCGTGTTCTCGCAGGTGCAGACGACTCATCGAATCGCGATTGGAAAGCTTGACATCAGGACAGCAAGAACTATGCTCGATGCCTGCTTAAGTATCAAGAATCGAGGCCAGAGATGATAGTCGGCGTGATGAAAACTCAATTGCATCTGCACGGGCTAAGCTCGCTAAAAGAAAAGCGGAGCATCGTCAAAAGCGTAATCGGGCGATTGAAGAGCAGGTTCAATATCTCTATCGCCGAGGTTGACCATCAGGACAGTAAAAGCTCTGCGATTATTGCGATGACGATGGTCTGCAACGATAGTCGGCTGATAGACCGGCAGTTTGACAAAATCGTTGATTTTATGCGAAAGGACGGGCGATTTTACCTCGGCCAAATTCAGCGGGAAACCTTTGGCTCATAGCTTGATACTCGATGCCAGATGCTCGATATGTCATTGCGAGCTAGGCCCCAAGGAGCCGAAGCGAAGCAATCTCAATCGTTCGTACCAGAGAGATTGCCACGGCCTTTTTCAAAGGCCTCGCAATGACAGAAAGGGAAATATGCCCGGTGCTCGATTCAAAAAATCTCACCAACGATAAATCTTGCGCCGAGGAATAGGTCTATCGCAGTTGCCGAGCAGAGGATAATCCACCTCAGCCAGTGCAGACGTAATTTAGCCCGTGCCATAAAAAATATAATGAATAGCGTGATTGTGCCAAGTATGTAGATATAGGCGGTTGAGACGAAAAGCTCTGCATATTCTTTCCCAAACCCGAGGATTATCCGAAAACACTTAGCCGCCAGCAGCAGTGTTATTATCGCGCAGGCCGACATAATCGCGGCGGAAAACAGCACCCATTTACGGTCGGCCGAGCTGGCCCAGGCAAGGCCCTGCATACCGGCGCCTATAATTATCGAGCAGCACAGAACAGGGATTGCAAGCCACGCAATCGGGCTCACGTTAAAGAGCGAATTGCAAAAGGCCAATATTGTACCGGCGGCAAGAACTACTATAATGCCGAGCCGCCTGGCCATAAGCAGCATTGCAAAACCTATAATCAATGCTGCTATCGGGATATGATAAAAGCCGAAGAGGGCTATACCTCGCTTTGCCATAACAAGTGGAGCCAGCAGGCCGACCAAATTGTCTAAATGCGGTTTGGCCTGCGCTGGAACTGGGAATAAGCGGTAGTGAATTGATACTTGGAAGAATAAGAGTATTGCCAGAAACGGCAGGGCCGACAGGGGCCAGCTTAGCCATCGCCATTTGTCTTTTGGGCCGAGGGCAGCCGGACAAAACAGCCAGGGGACACTCGCAGCTAAAAGACCGGCTGTTGGGTGGAATTTTGCCAGGCCAAGTGCATAAGGTCCGAAGCCGTATATTGCTCCCGCAAAAATCGAACTCCAGAATGAAGCCACCCATCGGCGACTCAGCACAAAACAGCCCAGCGAGGCCAGAGAAACATTTATGACGAAAAGGTCTCGTACCCGCAGCGCATCGAATCCTTGAAAATACGGCTGATACAGACAGACTGCGAAGGTAGCGTAAATTATCGCTGCCGCAGCGAATTTGAGTAGGTCATTAGCCTTTTTACTCATTGAAAATGTAGCTAAAAGTATAAAGCTAAAAGTTCAAAACCAAAGCTCAAAACCAAATGAGCTTTTAATTTTAGACTGTGGTTTTCGGTTTTCAGCCTTTAAGGGCAACCGTGCCGGTTCCTGTTGTGATTCTGCCTATCTTGAAGACTTTTTCGCCGTACCTTGTCAGTTTCTTTTTTATCGAGTTGGCGAAGTCCTCAGCCACTATCAGCACGAAGCCTATGCCCATATTAAAGACCCTGTACATTTCCTCTTCTTCTACGGGGCCTTTCTTCTGCAGGAATGTGAATATTTTATGTTTAGGCCAGCTCGATTTTTTGATGGCCGCGTTACAGTCTTTCGGCAGCACGCGCGGAATATTTCCAACCAGGCCGCCGCCTGTGATGTGTGCCATCCCGTGAACGATGCGTTTGACCTTATATTGTGATAACAGTTTTATTATTGGCCGAACGTAGATTCGAGTCGGCTCAAGCAGCACATCGCCTAACACGGCGCCATCGAGTTCATCGAGGGTGTCGGTCATTTTCAGCCCGGCTTTCTTGAAACATATATTACGGACAAGCGTGTAGCCGTTACTGTGCAGTCCGCTTGAGGCCAGGCCGAGAATTACGTCGCCCTTTCTGACGTTTTTTCCAGTGATGGTTTTTTTCCTTTCGAGCACGCCGACGGCGAATCCGACCATATCGAAGTCGCCGGTGCCGTAGAGATCTGGCATTTCAGCAGTTTCGCCGCCGATAAGCGCGCAGTCAGCGAGTCGGCATCCTGTGGCGATGCCCTTAACCATCTCGGCTGTTGTGCTGGGCTTGAGCTTATTGACGCCCAGATAGTCGAGAAAGAAGAGCGGCTCGGCTCCGAGAACGAGCATATCGTTCACGCACATAGCTACTACATCAATCCCAACGGTGTCAAACCGCTTGATGGTGGTGGCGAGTTTGACTTTGGTACCGACACTGTCGGTGCAGGCGACCAAGACGGGGTTTTTGTAGTTTTTCTTGAAGAGGCGTTCATCGTAGTCGAGGCGAAACAGGCCTGCAAAGCCACCTTTTAGCTCGATGACTCGAGGGCCGAAGGTGCTGGCGACGTAAGGGTAAATCTGCCGAACCATCTGGTCGTTGGCATTGATACTCACGCCGGATTGTTCGTATGTTAGATATTTACCCATCCGCTTCCAAGAAGTCATCAAACATATGCAGTTGGTAATGCTCCATAGAGAACTTGTTCAGTGCAATATCGACCGGTATTCTGTATTTGCCATTCCAGCAGGCGGTGCAGTAATGGTCTGGCGGCTGCGCCACACAAGACAGCAGCCCTTCCAGTGACTGATAGCCGATGCTGTCCACTTCGAGAAATTCTTTGATTTCTTCTAAGCTTCGATTATTTGCCAGCAGCTCTTCTTTGGTCGGAAAGTCCACGCCGTAAAAACAGGGAAATCTAATCGGCGGGCAACTGACACGCATATGGACTTCTTTCGCACCGACAGCCCGCAGTACCCTGATTTTGCCTCTTGTGGTTGTGCCGCGAACGATTGAATCGTCCACTACTACAACGCGTTTTCCCTTCACAACCTCACTAACCACTGCCAGTTTGAGTTTAACCTCGAGTTCTCTCAATCTCTGGTTTGGCGAGATAAATGTCCTGCCGACGTAATGGCTCCTTACAAAGCCCATATCGAAAGGCACTTTGCTTTGTTCTGCGTATCCTATTGCCGCCGATGTCCCCGAGTCCGGCACCGGTATTACCACGTCAGCGTCAACCGGGTGTTCTTTTGCCAGTTGTCTGCCGAGTTTTTTTCTGAACTCGTGCACGTTCTCCCCGAAAATCGTGCTGTTCTGTTTTGCGAAATAGATATGTTCGAAAGTACAGTGAGCCGGCGTTACTTTACCCGGCTTGATGAAAAATCTGCTGGTTAATCCGTTTTCATCGAGCCGAATGATTTCACCTGGCTTGACTTCACGAATGAATTTCGCCCCAATTGCATCAAAAGCGCAGGTCTCACTGGCAACGACGTAAGCACCTTTTTCGGTCTGGCCGATGCACAAAGGCCGAATCCCATAGGGGTCACGCACTGCCTCAATGCGGTTGTCGAACAAGAACAGCAGACAATAGCCCCCTGCAGATGGTTAAGCATGTGAGCCAGCGGGTCGGGCTTGCTGGCATGGCTCGGCTTGGCGAGCAGATGAATAATTATCTCGGTATCGGTCGTGGACTTGAATATACTGCCATACGCTTCGTATTCGTCCCGCAAAAATGCCGCATTTATGATATTACCGTTATGTGCCACTGCCACCTGCCCGTGGGAATACTCACTCAGAAACGGCTGATTGTTAATGGCTTTGCTCGAACCCGCAGTCGAATACCGAACATGGCCAATGGCTATCGGATTGGCAAGCTTCTCCAAAAGTCCCGAACCACTGCGGAAAACCCTTCTGACCATCCCCGTCCCTGTATAACAATGGATGAGTTCGCCATTGCTGGAGGCGATTCCCGCCGATTCCTGTCCGCGGTGCTGAAGACTGTGCAGCCCGAAGTAGGTTTTTTGAACAGCTTCGGGGTCGCCGAATATGCCGAAAAGACCGCAGTTCTCTCGTGGCTCGTACTCCATTTTTACTTTTACCCCTTTAACTTTTACTTCCTTTGGTAGTTTAGTGAATTGACCAAATCAAGTCAAACAATTGTTTGGAGCCGGCAAAATAAGAACTCCTTTTACGGCTCTGGATACATAAATTTTGGCATTCGGCGAATTTCGCCTTTTTCATTGACACAGGCGAGTATGCTCGAGCCCTCAGCCAGAATTACATTGTTTCTACAGCGAGTAAGCTTGTAAGTATGCTCAATCTTACTCGCTGTAACATTCGAACAGCGGGTTTGCAGTTGTAGTTTTTCATCGTATCTTGCCGGCTGACGATATTTTATGTGAAGCTCGGCAACGACAAAGAACACACCAGCTTGTTCGAGGTCTTTGTAAGCCAGTCCGTTAACGCGCAAAAGCTCCGTCCGCCCCATCTCGAACCACACCGGATAAATGCTGTGATGAACCACGCCGCCTTGGTCGGTTTCAGCATACCGGGGCACAATCGTTATCGTATGACTTTGAATAGTTATTCGTCTGGGAAGAGCCATTTTGCACCTTCGAAGAGAATATCACACAAGCCGATATTTGCAAGACTTAGTCGGCAAAAAGCTTCAGAACCGCAAACCAATCGGATTATAGCGGTATTGACAAACTGCCAGACGCGAATTTGTGATGCAATTCTCCCAAATTACAGTGGAAAAAAGTTGACTCATTTGCTTTGTAATGAGATAATCACCCATCAGAGAGTGTCGGTTGCCGCTTTCCTGTAGAGGGTCGAAATTTAAGAATTGGAAATTCGATTTAAGTCTGTGAAGGGACAAGGTTATGAAAAGTTATTCTTATGCGAAACTCGAAATTTTGATTTGTCTTGTAATATTTTTTGTTGCTTTTGGTTCAACTGCCAACTCCGTACCTAATACGCCCCCCGCCGAACCGAACAGACCGGCAGGGACAGCTCTGAAGAAAAACGTTGCTGTTACTGTTAACGGAATCGATATTACCGAAAGCGAGGTGGATGCGGCGGTCGCCCAGCAGCTTAAGAGAATGAAAATGTCGGCCCAGATGCCGCCCCAGTTTCTTGTGCAATACAAAAAGCAAATCAGACATCAGGTCATGGAGAGACTGATTACCGGACTGCTGGTGGCTGAAAGGGTGAGGGCAGAAGCGGTGGTTACAGAAGAAGAAGTAATTGCATACCTTGAAAAAATGGGTTCTATGCAGATGCCGCCGTTATCATTGGAAGACATCAAGAAGCGGATAGAGGCCTCCGGCCAGAATTTTGACCAGGTAAAGCAGAATATCCGAGAGGGACTGGGCTATCAGAAACTTATAGACGCCAAATGCGCCGGCAGGATAAACATCACGGAAGACGATGCCAAAAAGTATTATGATAAAAACATAGAGCGGTTCAAAACGCCCCAGCAGGTCAGGGCAAGTCATATTCTCATAAAACCTGACACCTCCGATCCTAACACCGACCCGAACGAGGCCAAAGCAAAGGCCAAAGCAAGGGCTCAGGAGTTGCTTAAACAAATCAGAAACGCAGCCGATTTTGCCACATTAGCCAGAGCCAATTCAGCTTGTCCGTCAGCGGCACGCGGTGGCGACTTGGGTTTTAAGCCCAGAGGTATCTGGGTAAAGCCCTTTGAGGAGGCCGCCTTCAACTTGAAGGTCGGACAGGTCAGTGACGTTGTGGAAACCCAATTTGGGTACCACATAATAAAAGTTACCGACCACAAAGACCCCAGTATTGTGACGTTTGAGCAGGCCAAAGACGAGATAATCAATAATCTGACGCGAAAGAAGCGGGACGAAATTGCCAAAGAGTATATCGAATCGCTCAAGGCAGAGGCAAAGGAAAATATAGTTTATCCGCCCGGCAAAGAGCCGAAGGCAAGTGAACCTTTCGTCCGAACTGTTAAGCCGACTCCGGCTGACAGCAACACAACTGCCAAACCGCAGGATACCAACACGGTTGAATGAGACGTTTACTGTGCTTCTTGTCCTTTGTAGCTTACGCTAACTTTCTAAAAGCCTCGCCGGGTCAAGATTGGCCGACTCTATGTCTTTGAAATATTTCACTGTGCCAATCTTCAGCTCAATCGTGGATTCGTCGTCACAGACGATAATTCCTTTCGGATGCATTTGCAAAGCGCTGACCGTCCACATATGGTTTACACTTCCTTCGATAGCGTGTCTCAGCGCGCGGGCCTTCGTATGGCCGTTGACGATAATCATAACCTCCTCAGCGTCCATCACTGTTCCTACGCCCACTGTCAGAGCGGTTTTGGGGACTTTGTTAATGTCGTTGTCAAAGAATCGTGAATTGGCGACAATAGTGTCGTAAGTCAGTGTCATCATTCGCGTCCTTGACGACAGCGATGAACTCGGCTCGTTAAACGCGATATGGCCGTCAGGACCTATGCCGCCGATAAACAGCTTTACCCCACCGACCCCGTTCATTCTTGCCTCGTAGCCCTCGCACTCGGCCGTCAGGTCCGCAGCATTGCCGTCGAGGATATTGACGTTTTCTTTTTGAATGTCTATGTGACCAAAGAAGTTATTCCACATAAACGAATGGTAGCTTTCGGGGTGGTCCTCCGGCAGGTTCACGTACTCGTCCATATTAAAGGAAATAATATTCTTAAATGAAATTACACCCCTCTTGTTGAGCGCTATCAACTCTTTGTACATCCCCATCGGCGAAGAACCCGTCGGCAAGCCCAGCACAAAAGGCCTCGAATCACTCGGACCAAATCTCTTTATTTTCCCGGCGACATAGTTAGCAGCCCACCTGGATACCAATTCATAATTCGGCTCTATGATTACCCTCATAAACCAACTCCTCGCTTGCTTAAAAACGGTTTGTTAACGCAATTTTTCCATTCGGACGATAAGCTCCTCGGCTAACTCAGATTTTGTAGTTATGTGTTTTTCAATTTCACAAACGAAACTATTCTCTTCAAATGTCCCCCGCACCTGGGCGAAA
Organism: uncultured Pirellulales bacterium; assembly: GCA_964597535.1. Classification (GTDB taxonomy): domain Bacteria; phylum Planctomycetota; class Phycisphaerae; order Sedimentisphaerales; family Anaerobacaceae; genus CAZQYB01. The sequence goes on from CAZQYB010000013.1 coordinate 20,396, forward strand.
TCGCTGTGCTTTGTTTCATCCGGCCCGTCGATACCGAACCCGGTTTGGGCGGTAGCGGCAAATTCCTTCTTGGCGTCTGCATAGAGCATCTGGTCAAGTTCCACGACTGCCGCTTTCCATTTCGTCGTCAGTTCGATGATGTCCTGCGCTGTAATCTTGTCGACCGTTTTGTTCGACCTGCGCTGGAGCACATCCGCCGCCCAGGCCCACTCGTATGCCGGGTAATTATCATGCATCGACCGGAAAGTTGCATCTACCTGCTCTAAACTGCTGATGACGCCGCTCTCTATGTCGTCAAGCATTTTTTGCACGGCTTCTTCCGGGGCGAACATACCGGCCAGGTCAACCCATTTACCCGCCCCTATATTGGTTTGCGGTGAAAGCGCCGCCCGAAGCTCATCAATGTTTTTGAACTGTTTGCCCTCAAGTCGATGGATAAGACAATTACCGAGGAATTTATCAATACCTATTTGATAAAACCTAATACCCCTGTCCAGTGAGGCGTTTTTAATCTTGACACTGTGGTAGGTGAAGTAATCTGAGGTTTCCCCGGATGTCGCTTTGAGGTTCATAAGTAACTGACGGCCATCGACCATTTTTTGAATTGTGTAGGGACTCAGCAGCTTGAAGTTTATAAGGTCGAGCTTCCTGGGACTCTTTCGCTTGTCGCGCTTCGGCCATTTCCGAGCGTCACGAACTGTCCCGACACTTTGCAGATTGACCCCGGGCACAAGGACGCTCTCGTCTTCATGCTCGATTAGATATGAAAAAGGCAAATCCGACGTATCTGAGTTTCTGTAATGTCTGCCCATCACGACGGTAAATGCCCCAACCTTTGCCGGCCAGAGTATATATGAGTCACTGGCCGTCTTTGAGCCACGCTCGACCACACCCTGGTGGACAGGGCCCAGTTTGTACATATGGTTGCTTTGGTTTGTTCCGCTGCCTGCGTTCAAAAAGGAAAACAAACCGGCAATCAGAAGCGTTGTCTTGTGATGCGTGACGGTATAGGGACCCCCAAATGCCGCACAGGCCTCCCCGTGGAAGCCCTTGCAGTTGGCAAAAAACACCGAGTGCTCCGCCGAATACTGCTTTGACAGTTCAGTGCCCTGGCCCACAAAGCATTTCGATATTATTGTCCCGTCGGTGATTTTAGAGCCGCTGCACGCGATAAAATCTTCCGCAATAACCCTCGCACCAATATAAGCAGGGTCTTGTGGACAACTGTTGACCGAGCCGTTCTGAAGCTTATCAACCCCCTCGATAGTGCTGCAAGGGCCTACTTTAACATTTTTGATAATTCGGCAGTTGAAAAGTTTTGCGCCTGCTGCCACCAAACCCATAGACAAGGTCACGGATCCGGCGTAGTCAGCTATCATTTTTTGCAGGTTTTCAATTACTTTCGGCCTGTGACGATAAAAGACCGTTATATAAGCGGTTTGAGCGGATAGATTGTTGTAAATCGGCACCTCTCTGCCGCCGGCCTCATTAACAACAGCAACTTCTACCCCATTGCCAAACGAACTTTCCCCTTCAACAGCAAGCAAATCCACATTTTCAATAACTACGTCATCTTCGATTATATAGTTGGCAATATAATTTCTGATTTGGTTAATATATACATTATTGCCGATAGTGCAGTTGTGGATTGTTGCGTTACTAATCCCAGCCGGTTTCGTCACACCGCCGGTAAAAGAGACTTGCCTTTCAAAAACACCTAACTTTACGTTGCCGGAGAAGCGCGTGGATTTTACTTTGCCTGCGTCGAAACCATCAGCAACTTCAATAGCTGACCAGTCATCGCAACTGCAACCCCGGCCCGTTAGTCTGGCAATTTCCTCATCTGATAATGAACGGAACTGCCTTTTGTGTGAATCAGATTCTGATGCCATTTTCGTCTCTCCTGATTGTCGGTCTTTTAGCTAATAGATACCCGTAATATTGAGGCCATAATCTCTGTATCAAATAGAGCGATAAATACTCACTGTTTGATTCAACAGGGGCAATATACAGATTGAGTCCTATAAATCAAGATATTTATTCCGGTACGTTTGTGGAAACTTGCTCTTGGCCCTGCCGCAGCTTATCTTATAGTTTAGTCCGACTGCAAAATTTCTTGGGGGCTGCTATTGGGTCCGAACATAAATTCTTGGCAAAATTTGGAGTAATCAATTGGAAAGTGCCGATGGTTATTGTATAAAGGGGTTTGTCCTTTTCACTACGTTGTCTGTGGAGTTTTAAGGACCTTTCAGGGACGGAACTATGTCGGATAGGCCAAGGGTGGCGAGAGTATTGGTAGCGCTGCTGGTTTCAATGACAGCAGGGGCAATAGTCTTAATGGCGCTGGGTAATAATCCTCCATCCGTCGGCCCCTTTCAACTGTCCAGCTATTATCGGCTCGACCCTATCCAAAAAGCTGTTCGCTCTCAGGCCGCCCAATCTCCCAACCGCTGGAGTTCTATTGAAATTTACTATAGCGGCACCAAAGCTGGCAATATTGAGCAGTTGGCCTCGCTCAGGGGGTTGGCCAGCCCCAGGGATATCAACTGCCACTTCTGCTTATGCAACGGCCTCGGTGGCAGCGACGGACAGATACAGTCAACCGAAAAATGGCAGAGACAGTGGTCAATCGTACCGGGCAGAACCTGGTACGGCAGTGCGCAGACTATCCGCATCTGTGTTGTAGCGGACGGCAAAACAACCCGCCCAACCGACTGCCAGATAAAAAGAACAGAGGTGTTGGTGGAAAACCTGTGCAGAAAGTTTGAGATTCTGCCCGAATACATCTATTATCCCGACGACTGGCAGTAACCAACAGGTGCCAATAATCGGTTGCCAACGTAGTTTCTGTTTGGCATGCGAGTCCGGTGCTTCCCCGTTTTGCGAATCTTTTATTTGATTTCTATCTAAAAACGCAACCATTCACACCAATTGTATTTATTCACTGCGCCGATGGTTGTCATTGCGAGCTAGGTCCCAAGGAGCCGAAGCGAAGCAATCTCAACGCTTGAAAAAACGAGATTGCCGCGGCCTTTTTCAAAGACCTCACAATGACGCAAAAAATGCCATCTTGCCTCCGTGAACGGTTACCTAAAAACTTGGCTGTGCACCCAATCGGTGCACAGCCAAGTGTGCATGTCGTCCTTAAGCGTTTTACCCTGCTACCAATCCCAATCAAAATCGGATTTGTGTTTGCCGTGGCCGGGCATATGTTCTTGGTGCTTATCCCAATACTGCTTACCCTGACCTCTGCCACGGAAGCCTCGCCTTCCTTCGTCCATATCTCTGTCTCTGTGTCGCGGGCCTCGGCCCCAATAGCCTGGCTCGTCATCGCCTCGAGCGAACCTTTCTCTTGCTTCACCGTGTGGTCCTCTCCTGTGGCCGACTTTCTCGGTGAAAGCCCGGCCTCGCTTGCCCATGCCTCTACCTTGAAACCTCCGGCCGCCCCTCCTCATACCTTCACCCCGGAAACCTTTGGTGTCTTTTCTTCTGCCCTCGCCTCGGAAGGCCCTGCAGCGTTCTCCTCTGCCTTCTCGCCGGAAAGCTCCGCCGCCTCTGCCTTCCCGCTCGAATCCTCGACGAGGCCCACGACCGACATATCCACTGCGTCCACGACGACCTTCTCTTTCGCGCAACTGCTTGGGTTGTCTCTTACCCCCTGCAGGTTCGCCTCGCAAAGCCTTCCAATCCTTTTCGGGCCTTTCTCTTCCTCTACGCAATTGGCCAGGCCCTACCTCACCTTGTCCCTTTTGCGCTCTTTGTCTTCGCCCACGCTGATTCATATTCCGCAGTAACTGCCCCATCTTTTCACTGTCATTTTCCCGATAGGCCTTTGTCAGGGCAGTGAGCCACTTATCGAACCCCTGTTGCCCGGGCCGCAAACCCTTCTGCTTTGCCTGGCCTTTCTGCGCTTGCTTTTGTTTTTGGCCTGCTTTAGGCCTGGCCTTTCTGCCTTGGGCGAATAAACTTTCTGTCCCTGCCAGCAGGGCCACCGCCAAAATGCCTAACATAGCTTTCTTTAACATTTTCTGCTCCTTTCAAATTATGGGTTTTAGTTTCTATTTCCACAGGTAGAGACGGCTCCAAAACCCCGATTTATTGCATTTTTTAGGAAAAATCCGCAAAAATGCGGGAAAATGCTTATTTATCGTATTATTTTGACCTCACCATTTTTCAGCAGGCCGAAATTCTCTTTCTCTGTCAAAACCACCCACGCACGCCAGTCTTTTTTGCGAATTCGCACCGGCTCAATCGGCTCAACGTCTTTTAGCCAGACCAAAACACAGAACTTGCAGTTTGCTTTGCTTTGCCAGTGTTCGTCACCGCCCCCAATGTAATGGTTGTATTGTTGTTTTATTGCAATTATTTTTTCCGGGGTTAGATTTTCGAAGTTTTTGACCGCTGCTGCTTTCGCCGTTGCGCAGACCGGCCCGCTGCTTTCTTTCAGGAACAATTTATCGCCCGGCAGGACCCGCCCGAAATATGGGCGTTTTGTCTTAGTAAAACGCGATTCGACGGTTTTACCGCCATCCAAAATCGCCTCTAAATACGGCTTCTTCAGGATTACTAAATGACAATTTGCCATAGCGTTGTCCTGCTGGTGCGGTGAGGCTCACTTTTCGTCCAACACACCGGCCACAGCGCGAATATGCTCCGGAGTTGTTCCGCAACAGCCGCCTACAAGATGCGCACCGGCACGCAGGCATTCTGCAATACCTGCTGCAAAGGCTGCGGCTTCCATTTCAAATACAGTCCTATCATCAACCAATTTGGGTTTACCTGCGTTGGGCTGGGCCAGAACAGGCAATTTTGTCGCCGACTTAAGCACAGACACGACTTTGGCCATCTGAACTGGGTCAAGGTCGCCGCAATTTGCTCCCACGGCGTCTGCGCCGGCCTCGGTGAGTTGTTTCGCGCAGTCCTCGGCCGAATTGCCCATCATTGTCCTGCCGCCTTTTTCCTCCGTCGCAAATGCTATCGAGACAATCACAGAAAGTGAAAAATTATCCTTGCACGCGCGAAGAGCGCACAGCGCCTCCCGCAGGTCGAACATGGTTTCAACGATAAATCCATCGACTCCGGCTTCTGCAAGCGATTGGGCCTGCTCTTTGAAGGTCTCGTAAAACTGAGACTCTTTGTAATCGCCGTACGGCTCGAGCATTTGACCTGTTGAACTTATATCGCCGAGCACGTATTGGTTCTTGCCGACAGCTTGCCTTGTTAATTCCGCTCCCGCTCGATTCACATCGCGCACGTCCACGCCGACGTTGTGAGTCTCGATAAATATACGGTTCATCGTCAGCGTATTGGTGGTAAGAGCATGACAGCCGCACTGAATATATTCCCGATGGATTTTCAATACTGCCTCCGGAGCGTCAAGATTATTGCGTCCGCGAGACATCAAGCCTCGCTTGTCCAGTTGGGTCCCCATAGCCCCATCCAGCAAGATTACTTCTTGATTGTCCAAAAAGGTTGCAAAATCCATAATTACCTTTTCTGAAGATATATTCCGTGTGTACTCTCGTGATATATGCAGTAACCATACGAGGCCAGGCCCGGCATATCAAGATTTATCTTGCCCTGTTTGCCAATTGATGTTGGTCTTTGACGGAAGGTGTCAGAAAACCTATAATCACTGTTGATTTATTAAGGGTAAAAAGATGCAACCGATTTTAATAGCCTTAGGTCTGGTCCTGATTGTATTCGTTCTGGTTCTCTTGATTTGGCTTATCATCGCAAACTTTGCGGGCAGGAAGGAAATTGCCGGCCAGGCCGCCGGCATCGGTCTTCTGCAGCAGCAGCTCGAGGCGCTAAAATCGGCCCAGGACGGTTTTCGCGAAACGCTCCAGAAATCTCTACAGACCGGCCAGGACACCATCAGCCGGAACCTGCAATCCAGCCAGCAGGCGCTCACTCGGCTCAACACTCAAATCGGCGAACTGCAGGGTGCAAGCAAACAGATGCTGCAAATGCAGACCGATGTAAGAAGGCTGCAGGATATTTTGAGTTCGCCGAAGCTGCGAGGCCAGATGGGAGAGCGGTCGCTGGAGAATCTGCTCGCCCAAATCTTGCCCAAAGATAGCTACGAGCTCCAATATGCCTTCAGGGACGGCAAAATAGTTGATGCACTTGTCAAAATGGCCGATTATTCGGTCCCCATCGACGCCAAGTTCCCGCTGCCGGGCTTTGAAAAAATTGCACAGGTTGAATCCGAAGAGGAAAAAGTAAAACTGCGAAAGCAGCTTGTGAATGATGTAATAAAGCATATCGATAAGATTGCTTCAGATTATATCAGGCCTGCCGAGGGCACATTGGATTTCGCATTGATGTATATACCCGCTGAGAACGTCTATTACGAAACGATTGTCAAGTATGTCGGCGAGACAAAGGACGTTTTACAGTACGCACTTGACAAAAAGGTAATACCCGTATCGCCGAACCTGCTGTACACATATCTGATGACGGTAGCGATGGGCCTGCACGGCCTGCAGATAGAAAAACAGGCAGCCGAAATCCGCCAGAACCTGAAAAAACTGAACGCCTCCTTCGCTGACTTCGGCGGCAGCTGGGAAGTCCTCGGCAGACATCTGCGAAACGCCTACGGCC
>CAZQYB010000014.1:0-26151 GCA_964597535.1 uncultured Pirellulales bacterium
GAACTGTAGCTTACGCTCTATTCCGCAGTTCACCTTGAATATGTTCAAGCTCGGCTGCGGTCAAGCCTACTCCGCCGAAGCGGCTGCGAAGGCTGGACTGCTCTACTGTTCGTCTTTGTTCTGCGTATCTTATTGAGAGCGCGATATTTTAGGGTATCGATATAGCGAATATGCATATTGATTCATACCAGTTCGGACAGATTACAGTCGATGGGATAAGCTATAGCAGCGACGTCATAATTCTCGGCGACACTGTCCAATCCAACTGGTGGAGAGAGCAGGGACATCTTTTATCCACTGAGGATATTCAGCCCATCATTGCAGCAAAACCTTCGACCCTGGTAGTTGGCTGCGGAGCGTCAGGGCTTATGAAAGTAGCCGGGAAGACCCAGCGGATTCTGCGAGAACACGATATTGAATTGGAAGCGTTTGGCACCCGCGAAGCCGTTCAACGGTTTAACGAATTGTCCCAGGCCGGTGCAAATGTCGCTGCAGCACTGCACCTGACCTGCTAACTGCATATTCGCTTTGAAATAACAGCCGCAAAGAAGCAACAGACCAAAGCTATCAGTTTGGTAGGGTGTGCAACAAGTTGCACACGCGGCCTGGACGCCCGGAAAAGATGGGTGTGCAGGCAAGCTGCACACCCTACGAGTTCTATGAGATGCTAAGCGCATATTTGCTTTGAAATAACAGCCGCCCAAAGATAACAGACCAAAGCTATCAGCGTCAAAGCAGTAAAGCCAATAGAAATAGCTAAAAAGGTTCCTAAAACAGCCCCTGTCACCGAAGCAAACCCATTGACGCCCCAGGCCCAGGGGACGAGCGGCTGACTGTGAGCGTGAATCTGCTTCAGTGCTGTTGGAAAAGGGATGCCCATAAAAAATGCCAGCGGCGCGGTCAGCGCCAAGCCCAATAGAATCCTGATTGGCCGGTCAAAGCCCACCAGCCAATCGAACCCAAATTTCATAGCTGTTATTTCAGCCAGGCCGATAATGATTATGGCCAATACAGCTACGACAATCCTGCGCCGAGGCGACCGGAATAAGCGGCCGGAGGCCAAAGAGCCGCAGCCGGAAAAGAACAAAAAGCCCAGCAAAGTAACAGCTACACCGAAGACAGGATGGCCGATGAGAAGCGTCATTTTTTGAATAAAGCCCATCTCGAGAAACATATATGCAAGACCGAGCAGCAGAAAATAGATAAATGACGGAAATTTTCGAGACCGAGCAGTTCTGATAGGCTTTGCGATGAACAATGGCAGTAAAATAAGCACGGCACTTGCGCAGATGGCCTGGAGCAGAGTTGCCGCCAAAACCAGGTAGCCCCACTCGGAAAACGGCAGCCATTGGCGACCCATAGTGCGAATCATATACGGCAGGGCCTTCCACTTGAAGAAGTCGAAGAAGTAAGGCCTATCGTCGGTGGCAGGGCGGATGTTGTAAGCGTAATTGCGGTAGAACGTCTCATACTCTGCTGAGAGGATATGCTGCGCGCTTTCATAGTAGATAGGCGTTTCGAGTTCGTGAAATTGGTTGACTTCTTTCGGTTCGATGCCGGGCAGATGCACGAGGTCGAAAGAGTTCTCCTGTGCAAACCTGCGGGCACTTTCGATTTGCAGGTCTGAAAACGGCTGCGGTGAAACAGCAATCGTCGCAGTAGCCCAGCTTCGAATCATTATGATGTGCCCTGCGGGATTGCTGATGCCTCGGCGCCGCAGCGTTTCGGTTACGGTGGCAAACATCTTGAGCGTATCTCTTGGCGGGGTCTTGAGCACTCGTGTAATACTGAGCAGGCCATTTGGCCGCAGTCTCGCAAGGGCCTGCTCGATTGCCTCAATAGTATAAAGATGGCTTTCATTAAGGGCGTATAGCCCTGCGGCCGAGGCGCTGAATGAGTCAAGCAATGAAATATTGATGATGTCGAAAAACTCGGCTGTTGTTTGCAGAAAGCTTCGGCCTTCGGCAGCGACAATCTCAACGTCGGCCCGTCTGTATAGACCGGATGCAAATTCGCCGAATTGGTTGCGAACTAAATCTATTATCTGCGAATTCATCTCCACGGCGGTAACTTTGTGCGCACCCATCGCCAGTGCCTGGGCGACGTCAGAGCCGCCGCCGGCGCCGATAACGCAGACATTCGGCCCGCTGAGTAAATGGTAGCCGAGAGCAGAAGTTGTATGCTTATAACATCTCAAGTTACCAAGCTGCTCAAAGTGATTGACGGCCGACATTCCATCTGCATCGCTTATTATCAGCATTTGTTGGGGCAGCGTGCCTCGGTATGTGATGCTCAGGCCGGGGAAGTAGCGAATGGTCGGCGCCTTTATGCAGTCGAGCCGGCCTAAAGGACTGTAACGGACAGCAAGAGTTTTGGCGTTCGGCAGGGCACTATAGTACACCAGTGACTTATGCTCGCTAATTTTAATCTCAAGCGCGAGTGGTCCGCCGGTGCGAAAGAGCACAAAAATAACTAAAGCGCAAAGAGGTATTGCCACAACCCAGTTTCGCGAAATTCCAAACGACAGAATCAGCGCCGCAAAAAAAGCTAACGCGCTGATTACCAGCAGCAACTGCACCGGCGGATGTCCGTACATCAGTGCGACGACTGCCACAACCCCCAGGCCGGAGCCAACCATATTATAGAAGTACAAACTGTGGGCCTTGTCGGCGCAGACAGTGAATGCCAGGGCCAAAAAGCTGCCGGCACAAAAGAATGGAACGAAAAACAGCAGGTAATATGCAAAAAGATAAAATATTTGCCGTTTGTCCCATATCAATTGCAGCTCATCGAACGGAACCTTTTGGCTTACATAGAAGACAACCGGCACCGTCAAGGCCATTGCCCAGGCAAGGCCGCACAGGATTTTTGTGCAATGTTTTGTGAGGAATTTTGAGCCGAGGGCAATTAACGTCCCGCCGGCCCCGAAGCCGAGCAGGGCCGTGCTGATGATAAGGAAAGAAAGATGATGCCAATGCCCGATAGACAGCGCTCGGACCAGGACAAGCTCCAATCCGAGTGCTGCGGCGGATATGAAAAAAATGGCGATGGGGATTACTGTCATTTCTTAAGCTGTTACTCGGGCCTGGTTACACGACCAAGCATAGGAACAAATCGTACCGGCAAAAGGTGTCTGCTGCGCACCTTGCCTTTGTCATCTTTGGTGACCAGCATAAGAGTCTGGTAGCCGTAAGGACTTCCCAGCGGCAAAATCATTTTTCCGCCCGGCTTCAACTGCTCAATCAAGGGCGGCGGCACAAACCCGGCGGCACAGGTTACGATAATCGCATCAAACGGGCCTTTCTCCTCCCACCCGAAATATCCGTCACCAGCTTTGACGAATACGTTGTGGTAGCCCAGTTTTTTCAGGCGTTCCTTAGCACTGTTTGCGAGCTTTTCGAGAATTTCGATTGTATAAACCTTCCGGGCAATCTCGGCGCAGACCGCCGCCTGGTATCCGGAGCCCGTGCCTACCTCTAAAACCCTAAAGTTCGGTCGAAGTTTCAGGGCCTCGGTCATATAGCCAACAATGTACGGCTGACTTATAGTTTGTCCCAGACCTATTGGGAGCGGATAGTCGGCGTAAGCCCTTCGCAAATCGCTTCGGCGGACAAAGGCGTGCCGCGGCACAGTTCGCATCGAAGCCAAGACGTTTGGGTCGCGTACCTTACGCAGGCGGATTTGTCTTTCGACCATCCTTGCTCGCTCATCGATACGTTCATCGAAAGCCGGGTGGTTGTGGTCCGGCCGGGCCAACTCTGCTTCATTCGGCTCTTCCTGTTTCTGCTCAGATTGTGTGTTGGCGTCGGCAGGCGGCTGGTTTGCATCCGCTTTTTTATTTTCCGAAGCAAACGTAAGCCCGCCTCTTGTTGCGCCCTTATATACAACAATACCTATATATGACCCAGTAAGCAGTACCAGGGCCAAAATCGCATAGCCCCATTGTTTTTTTCTTGCCGAATTTGTTTTGCCCATCTTTCAATCCTTCAGGCGCTTCTTCTCACGTGAATTTGACTTCTGTCTCCCGGCTTCTGACCCCTTATGCTGACCGGTATTGTATCACATTTGCGAAAGAGAATCGCAACTTTATTTTTGCGGAGCAATCTGCATTGTTTGGTGAGCGACCGCTCAACTCTTAGCCTTGCTCGCACAATAATCCCTATGGTGTTTGCAACCTGTGGTTTTAGTCTATTTGTTACAGAACCTTATCTTTGCCGGGTAATATCAGCAGTCCCCCAAAAAACGGAAATTTTGCAAAAAATCCCCTTGCATAGCCGATAATAGCTCTTATAATTGCGAATGCTATCTCGTGAAAGCCGCAGTGGGTCACGAGCCACGAGAGACGAGTTTGCGGGTGTAGCTCAGTGGTAGAGCGTCACGTTGCCAACGTGAATGTCGTGAGTTCAAATCTCATCACCCGCTCTGTCGAATATAGTATCGGTGAGGTACCGACTAAGCAGTAGTTGGGCGTTGGTCGCCGATATGTTCAAGTCCGCCCAGGCGGATCGAAAATTATTAAAGTTTGGCTAAGGGAAAGGCCCCAGAAATGTAATAAGTTGCCTTGGGGCGCAGAAATTTCTTTCCCTGATGCCTTTTTTGCTTATTATTTTAGGGTTGCAGAAGCACAATCTTTAGGAGCAGCAGAATGGCTGAAGAGCAGGAATCCACAGCGTTGAAAAACACAGTAACAATCGAAGAGGCCGGTCCCTGCAAGAAGAAGGTCGTCGTGGAGATACCGGAAGAGGCGGTAAAGAGCGCCACTGACGAGCAGTATGAAACCTTGCGTAAGGATGCACTGGTGCCGGGCTTTAGAAAGGGCCGAGCGCCACGCCGACTTCTCGAAAAAAGGTTCGGCAAAGAGACAACAGAGCAGATTAAGTTGAAACTCCTGGTTGATGCAAGCGACTCGGCTGTTAAGGATAACGAGCTTGATGTCCTTCGTGAACCGGACATTGATTTTGAAAATATAGAGTTGCCGGACACCGGGCCGCTGAAATTTGATTTTGAGGTCGAGGTGCATCCCGAATTTGATTTGCCGCAGCTCGAAGGTATTGTGGTAAATAAAACAAAGCTGGAAGTTGCCGACGAGCAAATCGACAGAGAGTTAGAGCAATTGCGAAAGCGGTTGGGTGTGTGGACGCCGCGAGAGACTGGAGCTGTTGAGCTTGACGACCAGATAATTGCAGATGCAACTCTAAAGGTAGAAGATGTCGAGGAGGAGGAAAAACTTGACAATGTCGAGATATATGTAAGGCCAAACGGTTTTGTCGGGGCGATTCCTGTCGAGAAGCTTGACGAAGTTTTGGTTGGTGCCGGGGCCGCAGACACAAGACAGACGACTATCGATGTCCCGGAGACCTATTTTAGAGAAGAATATCGCGGCAAAAAGGTGGATATCCGCATTACCGTCAAAGATATCAAATGGCTCAAGCCCGCCCAGTTAGATGAAGATTTCCTCAGGAGACTCGCCGTTGAAGATGAAAACGAGCTACGCGAAAAAATCCGCGATACGCTTCAAGGCCGATTGGAGCAGCAATCAAGAACGCAAATGGCCGAGCAGATTTACAGGTATCTGCTTGATAACAGCGATTTCGACCTGCCGGTGGATGTTGTTGCTGAGCATTCGACCTCGCTGCTGCAAAGGCAGTACAGCAATCTCTTGATGCGGGGCCTTTCCCGTGAACAACTCGAAGAGCAGATGGACCAGTTGCGGGCGGGCAGTGAACAACAGGCCAAAGAACAGCTCAAGACATTCTTTATAATGGATAAGATTGCCAAGAAGCTCGAGATTGATGTGAGTGAAGAAGAAATCAACGGCTATATCGCCCAGTTAGCTATTCAGCAAGGGCAGCGTCCCGAAAGAATGAGAGAAGGAATGCTGCGTGACGGCTCGTTGGCACAGTTTAAATTGCAGGTACGCGAGGAAAAGTGCATCGCTAAATTGCTCGAGTCGGCCAAAATAACGGAAGTCAAGCCGGAGAAGAAAACTAAAAAAGCCGGAAAAACCGCTAATAAAGCAACTAAAAAGACAGCTAAAAAGGTGGCTTCCACTGAGAAAAAACAACCCAAAAAAAGAAAGGCAGCGGCTAAAAAAGGAAGCAGCGAATAAAAATACCCGATAAGCTATGTAGTTCGTAGTTTATAGTTCGTGGTTTGTAGTCTATGAAGACATATATAAGGAAGTAATAAATGTTTATTAAGCATCTCGGCAGAGACATTGTAAAGAATATGGAGATGTACAATCAATACGGCAAATATCAGCAATACCGCCAGATGAGTCTCGATGATATGCTGCTGGAAAACCGTATTGTGTTTATGATAGGTGAAATATCGTACCAGAGGGCGGCTGAGGTCATTATGAAACTGCTGTATCTGGACAATCTCAAGCGTGGCAGTGAAATCAGCTTGTACATTAACTCCCCCGGCGGCAGCGTTGACGACACAATGGCGATTTATGATACGATATGCTTTGTCGGCTCTCCGGTTGCCACCTATTGCATCGGCAGGGCCCAGTCCGGTGCGGCGGTGATATTAGCTGCCGGCACAAAAGGCAGGCGCCATGCCCTGCCACACGCTAAAGTTATGCTCCATCAAGTATGGGGTGGTGTCAGCGGCCAGGCGGCCGATATAAAAATACAGGCCGAGGAGATTTTGAAAGCCAAAATTATGATAAACGAGATTCTTGCAAAACACACCGGCCAGCCAATCGAGAAGATTGCCGCGGAAACTGAAAGAGATAGATATATGACTGTTGAGGAGGCCCAACAGTACGGCCTTATCGATGAGGTGCTGCACGCAGAAGAGCAGAAAAAAAAGGGTGACAAGAAAGCAGATAACAGCAAGTAACAACGAAAAATGTAAAATGAAAAACATAAAACCAAAACGTAAAACTGAGAAGTTTTGAATTTTTGCTTACAGTTTTTTGTTTTCAGCTTTAAGTTTTTAGTTTTAGAGGAAAGTATGACAGTAAATGGAAATTTGGTACCGATAGTAATTGAGAAGAGCGGTCGGACTGAGCGTGCTTATGATATTTATTCGAGATTGCTCAAAGATAGAATTGTCTTTTTGGGCGGCGTACTCGACGATGAAACCGCAAACTTGATTATCGCCCAGATGCTGTTTTTGAGCAACGAAGATAATAAAAACGATATTCATTTTTATATCAATTCACCGGGCGGTGCAATCACGGCGGGCCTTGCAGTCTATGATACGATGCGGTTTTTACGCTGCGATGTGGCAACCTATTGTGTCGGCCAGGCCGCAAGTATGGCCGCGGTGTTATTGACCGCCGGAAAAAGTGGCAAGCGGTCCCTTTTGGCAAACAGCAGAATTCTTTTGCACCAGCCCCTAATCGCGGGCGTACTCCAGGGCCCCGCTACCGACCTGGATATCGAAGCGAAGGAGATACTTCGGCTGCGGGCCCGGCTTTACGATATTTTGGCCAGACATACCGGCCAAAGTCCTGAAAAAATAGAAAAGGATTGCGACCGAAACCTCTGGCTGGAAGCGGAAGAAGCAATCAATTACGGACTGGTCGATAGAATATTACAAAAAGCGCCAGAAATCGTCAAAAGGCAGGAACAGGAAAGTGAAAAATAAAAGGGCAAAACTAAACCCCGTTAGAAAGTTTACAAGCGGGGGACATCCTAAAAGGGGAAAGATTTCTAACGGGGTAAACCCTCTGCGTTGTATGCTTTACTCTACCCTGGCCGGAGGTCTCCTCGTCTTTATGGTTGGTTGTGAGAATGCCGACCGCAAAAAACCGCCCGACCGAATTGAACAGTTAACGCAGCAGAATATGCAACTGCAGCGCCAAATCGAACGGTCCAAAGCCGAAAGCAAGCAATTAAAAAAACAGATTCAGGTTCTCTCCGGTCTAAAACCTGAGGTCAAACTTGAAAACCTCCGCGCCCCACAAAGTGTCAAAATCCACAAATACAGCGGTTTTTACGACAAAGACGAAGACGGCAGGAAAGAAAAGCTGATTGTTTACATACAGCCGATTGATGAACAGGGCGATATAATAAAGGCGCCCGGAGCGGTGGAGGTTCAGCTTTGGAACTTGAACAAAAGCGACAGCCAGGCGCTGCTCGGCCAGTGGCACGTAAAAGCGGATGAGCTAAAACAGAATTGGTTTTCAACATTGATAAAAGGTAATTACCGGTTGATGTTCGATGTCGCCGACAAAGTTGAGAATTTTGAGGAGCCATTAACGGTCAAAGCAACCTTCACCGACTACCTGACCGGCAAGGTATTCAAAGAACAGAGAGTAATCAAGCCGCGCTAGAAATGAACAAGAACCTCGTTATACCAAGGGACAAAATCGTTGATTTTTGTAAGCGTCATCATATTCGCCGGCTTTCTGTTTTTGGCTCGGCCCTGAGAGATGATTTCTCGCCGGATAGTGATGTAGATGTGCTGGTGGAATTCCAAAAAGGTTGTGAGCCGGGTTTTGCTTTCTTTGGTATGCAGGATGAGCTTTCGGAGCTGCTTGGCTGGAAGGTTGAACTGCATACACCCAAATTTTTGAGCCGATATTTCCGCGATGACGTTCTTGAACACGCCGAGGTACAGTATGTCCAAAGCTGACGATATTGTCCGTTTGCGCCATATGCTTGATGCTGCACGCAAGGCGGTTGAGCTTACGAGGACCTGTGAACGGGATGACCTTGATAAAGACGAAAAACTTGCACTGGCGGTCGTGCGGCTTTTAGAAATTTTAGGCGAAGCGGCCAAAAGCGTCTCCGAGCAGTCCCGACAAGAGTATCCAGCGATTCCCTGGCGGCAGATTGCAGGTACCAGAGACCGTTTGATTCACGGCTATTTTGATGTTGACCTTGATATCGTCTGGGAAATCATCTCATCTGACCTTCCTTCTTTGGTGCGCGAATTGGAAAGCGCCCTGTCAGATAGCTGACCGCAGAGTTCTGGGTAGCTTTGCACCGTCTGTTTGTCGCAATTACCTCTTGCAGAAGCGGCATTGTTTTATAAAATGTCGTTATGCAGAAGTTTCTCAATAAGATAGTATGCGGTGATTGCATCGAGGTTTTGGGCAAGGTCCGAAGGCCCTTTGCTGACCTTATATTTGCCGACCCACCTTTTAATATCGGCTACGAGTACGACGGATACAACGACAAAGTCGAGCGTGAAAAATACATTGCCTGGACCAAAGACTGGATGACGGCCTGCAAAAAAGTCTTAAAGCCGGCTGGGTCGTTCTATATCGCAATCGGCGATGAATATGCCGCGAACGTCAAAATTATAGCAGATGAGCTGGGACTTTTTCTGCGCAACTGGCTCATCTGGCATTACACGTTTGGCCAGCAGATGAAAAACAAATTTGCCCGCTCACATACCCACATATTATACTTTGTCAACGACGAAAAGAATTTCACTTTCAATGATTATGCTGTTCGGGTGCCTTCGGACAGGCAGTTGATTTATAACGATAAACGAGCAAATCCCGTGGGTAAGATGCCGGATGATGTCTGGAGCGAATACTCGCGAGTTTGTGGAACGTTCAAGGAACGGGCCGGCTGGCACCCCTGTCAGATGCCTGAAAGCCTGCTGAAAAGAATCGTAGCAGTAAGCTCCAACCCCGGCGATTGTGTGCTCGACCCTTTCAGCGGCTCAGGGACTACGGTGGCAGCAGCGTATCAATCAGGAAGAGATTATGTCGGAGTGGAAATCTCTCAAAGTTATGTTGATAACGCAAAGAAACGTTTAGCTGAATTGAAAAAGCAACAGCATGGTAATTCGTTTTTGAGTTTCACCGAGTTGAGTGAATTGAAGCAGTTGTTATCTGACATAGGAAGGCCGGCAGGTGAAATTGTCTCTGACCATAACCTTCTGCAGCTTTTTACAAATCAATTTATTGTGCGGATGAACAACGGACAACAGTACAGGGCCGAAGAGATTGTGACGGCTTTAGGGGATTTGGCCTGTTGAAAAGTCCCAGGTTCTATAGTTTTTTATCGCTTTGGCTGCCTTTTGCGGCCGGTGCGGTGATGCTGACGGTGATTCAGCCGCCGATTAGCTGGGCACCGCTGGCGTGGGTGTCGCTGGTGCCTTTTGTACTGGTCTGCTCGCCGACAGCAAAGCCGAAACCGTTGGCACTTGCGGCATACCTGATTTCACTTCTGTATTGGCTGGGCAATCTATATTGGATATTTCCCATAACGGTCGTGGGCTGGGCGGCGTTCTGCCTGTACACGGCACTTCTTTGGCCGATACTGGCGATTTGTTTACGTTTCTGCAGGACTAAAAAAGTGCCGCTGTTTCTGGCGGTGCCGGTATTATTCGTTGGGGCTGAGCGTCTGCAGGGTCTTTTTTTAGGCGGTTTTTTCTGGCGGTTTCTGGCTCACAGCCAGTACGCCAATATCACGCTGATTCAGATAGCCGACATATTCGGTACTGCCGGCGTCTCGTTTCTGATAGCGATGGTCAACGGTTTAGCGGCTGAATTGATAATTGCCGCCGGACAAAAAAAACTTCTCAAAACCGGCAATTTCCTAAAGACCGCTCTGGTGGGTATCGTTCTGGTTGCTGCCGTCCTCTACGGGCAATGGCGGATAAGTCAGGAGGATGAATGTGTTGGGGCCGGTCCATTGGTTGCGTCATTACAGTCAAACGTGCCCCAATCGGTAAAGAGAACATTTGAGGAATCCGACCGGCTGTTTGATGAGTTGATGGAGAACAGCCGGGCGAGTGCGGAAGCCGGTGCCGAACTAATCGTCTGGCCTGAGACGATGGTGCAGGCAACATTGTCTCCAGGCGTATTAGGGCTTTTGGATTCTTCACATTCTTATAGAATTTTCGACAAGGCACTTCGAGAACACTCGAAAGATACTGCCTTTGTGCTTGTCGGTGCGTATGGCGGCGAGCCGGGAATGCAGGAAGGTTCAACAATTCATTTAGCTCGAAGGTATAACTCAGCGTTTCTATACCAGCCCAACGGCCGGCAGTACCCAAAACACTATGACAAGATTCACCTGGTCCCATTCGGCGAGGTGGTACCATTCAGAAGGAGGCTTCCCTGGCTTTATAATTTATTGATGAAATTTACGCCTTATAATTACGATTATTCACTCGACTACGGCAGCGAGCGCACTGTTTTTGAGATGACCGGGACGAAGAACCAGGAGCCACAAGTTTACAGATTCAGCGTAATGATTTGTTATGAGGACACCATCCCTGCGATTGCGCGAAGATTCGCAAAGGCGGAGCAGGGCCGGAAGCGCATCGATTGGCTCGTCAACATAAGTAACGACGGCTGGTTCGTCCGATTCAAGGGGGACCCCGCCCAGCGGGAAACCAGGGGAAAGGTTTTTCCAAGCGCAGAACTGCCTCAACACACCGCTATTTGCGCCTTTAGAGCAGTTGAAAACCGGCTCGCTATCCTGCGGAGCGTCAATACCGGCATAAGCTGCCTAATCGATTCTTTGGGAAGGATAAGGAACGACTATATCGCTGGAAGTGATGGCTTTGCGCACGAAGCTATGGCTCGCAAGGGTATAGCCGGCTGGTTCATTGATAGAGTGCCGATAGATAATAGAACCACATTTTTTAACAAATACGGGCAATGGCTGGATTTTTGTTGTGCAGTTTGCCTTATTTTGCTCATAATAGTACCACATTTGGGACGATTTGTCAGAACCTGGAAATATACGGCCCGTCGGTTAGGGATGACCAAATGAAAAACACGCTCAAAAGGATTAAAACACAGAAGGCAAAAGTCAAATTTTCACTTTTCACTTTTTACTTTTTGCTTTTTACTTTTTACTTCCTGGTTGTTCCGGGCTGCAACAAAACTTCACGGACGCCTGTAAAGTGGCCCGGTGCCGTCTCCGTTGGCAGCCTTGTGCCCGAAGCCACCCGAATTATTCGGGAAGGTTTGGCCGACGTGGACCTGGGTGTCAGGGTTAATGCAATCGAAGTTGTCGCAACGACCAGACGAATCAAATTGATGCCTGATGTACAGCAATTACTGGAGGCTGATTTTGCCCCGCGTGTCAGGTTCGCCGCAGCTTTGGCTGTGGGTGATACGGAATACTACCTTGCGGAGAGGTCGATAAAACCGTTGCTGAAAGATGAGGATGAAAACGTCAGAATCGCGGCAGCATATGCGATGGGGAAGCTGGGTTCTACCGAGAACTTTGAGTTGCTTCGCAAAGCGATAGCCGGCGACGACCAGATTGTTAGAGCTAATGCCGCTTTCCTGCTGGGCAAAAGCGGGGACAAAAGCGCACTAAAGTTCTTGTATATTGCCTTGAGGCGCAAAGATTCGGACGAGATAGTCAGATTTAACGCAGCAGAAGCCATAGCAAGGATTGGAGATAGGTGGATATTTCCGAAGTTGTGGACAATGCTTATAAGTAGTTATCATGATGACAGGGTTTTTGGCATAGGGGCGATGGGGGCATTGGGAACGCCAAAGGCCAAAGAGGTTCTCATTACCATGCTGGATGATGATGTGCCGGAGGTTCGGCTGGCTGCGGCTGAGCAGCTTGGCATGCTCGGCGATACGACCGGAGAGCCCGAGGTCCTCGATATCTTCAGGAAGAATCTCGCCGCCGGCCTGCGTAAAGATGACCTCGGTCGGCTTAATGCGCGGACAGCACTGGCAATAGGCCAAATTGGCACCCCGTCACTTACGAGATTTTTGCCCCGGCTTTTGCACAATGAGTCGAAATTCGTCCGTATCGCCGCCGCCAAAGCCGTTTTTCAATGTGCAATGAAAGAATACCAGTAGTATTCTATCTGTTTTCTCATTGCCTGTTTTAGCTGTCCATTTGGGCTATTTGCCAAAAATAGCTTGACTTTTTCGGGCCTAAAGTATAAAATTGCGCTGGTTACGGTAAACTACCGTGGTGCATAATTTGCGGTAGAGATACACTATTTATGGCAGGAGTTAATGAAAGGAGATTATTTTGAGCACACTTACAAAGATTTTAATAGTTTTATTGACGCTGTCCTCAATTTTCCTATGCGGTATTGTGGTAACTTACGTGGCCAACGCTGATGATTACCGGGAACAAAACAAAACTTTGAGAATTACACTCCGCAGCGCAAAGGAGAATGAGAAAGGCGCCAAGGAGCAGTCAAGAAAAACTGCCGCTGAAGGGCAACGCCTTGAAACCAGGCTGAATACCGAAATTGCCTCACTCCAAACGGAAATCCGCGAACTTGAGAATAACCTCAAGAATGCCGAGAGAGAAAAAGCGAAGCTGCTTCAGAAAGTAACCGACATGGCAAGTGTGGTACAGACTACATCCCAGACTGCAGAACAGCAGACGCGGTTATTTGAAAACGCTCAGGCACAGTTGAAGACGGTTAAACAGGAACAAATCAAAGAACGCAAAGAACTCAACGATGTTACAGCCGAACTGAATGTAAAATGGGCGATAATAGCAACGCTGGAAGCAGATGTAAAACGCCTGAAGGAAGAAAAGACTGACTTGCAAAGCAGGTTGGACCGGTTCTTGCTGGGGTTCGGGAAAGAGACTATCGCCCCCATACCGGTCACGCCGAGAAAAACCACCGTTCGCCCGGCGCCTCCTATTACCAAAAAGCTCGAATTGAAGGGGTTGGTCACAGGGGTGGATTTAAAAAATTCTGTGGCTGAAATATCCATCGGAACAGCACACGGCGTTAAGAAGGGTATGAAATTCTACGTCATTCGCGGCGATGAGTTTATTTGTGAGATTTTGATTCACCACATTGACGCCGAAAAGTCCGTTGGTACACTAAAACTTGTGCAGAAACAGCCGAGGCCTGGTGATAGTGTGAGTACTAATCTGTAGAGTTCTTTCGTAACCCGCAACCGGGACATACAAAAGACGAGTAACCGGTTTATATCCTGTGAGGTTGAGATATGAGTCCTAATAGGCAAAATCGTGCCGGAAAAACAGTCGCGTCCAACAACCTTTATACCGTTATTCTTATCCTGGCCTTTGGTATAGTATTGGCCACCGCGGCCTTCGTTGCCTACAAGTGCTATTTTCAGTACGGAACAATCTTCAAAATGCCGTAGCCAATTGACTATTGACAGGTCCGCCTTTATTGTATAAAAGTAGTCAATTGAAATTTGAGAAGGGAGTCGAAAGTGCTACTGGATACAATATTGGGTTGGTTTAGTATGGATATGGGCATTGACCTCGGTACCTGTACTACCCTGGTTTGTGTCCGCGACAAAGGTATTGTCCTCAATGAGCCCTCCGTAGTTGCCGTTTACAAGGGTACCAATCGCGTCCTGAACGATGGTGAGGGCGTTGGCTTGGTCGCTCGTGAAATGCTCGGCAAGACCCCGGGTTCGATTACCGCCATAAGACCTTTGAAGGACGGCGTAATCAGCGACTTTGAAATCACCGAGGCGATGCTCAGTTATTTTATCCGAAAAGTGCACGGCAGAGGCGGTCTGGTCAGGCCGAGAGTTGTAATTGCAGTGCCAAGCGGAATAACCGCTGTTGAGCGCCGGGCCGTCATCGATAGTGCCGAGCGGGCGGGTGCCCGCAAGGTCTATTTGGTTGATGAGCCAATGGCGGCAGGAATTGGAGCTGGCCTGCCAATTACAGACCCTACCGCTTCGATGATTGTTGATATTGGAGGCGGAACTACCGAGGTGGCTATAAT
Organism: uncultured Pirellulales bacterium; assembly: GCA_964597535.1. GTDB lineage: Bacteria > Planctomycetota > Phycisphaerae > Sedimentisphaerales > Anaerobacaceae > CAZQYB01. The sequence goes on from CAZQYB010000014.1 coordinate 14,632, forward strand.
GAGTCTGGCTGATATCGCTAACTGTGAATCAATCCGCATCGGCGGGGACGATATGGACGAAGCGGTGATTAATCATCTCAAAAAAACCTACAACCTGCTTGTCGGTGAAGCAAGAGCCGAGAAGGTCAAGATACAAATCGGCTCTGCTGTTCCGTTGGAGGAGGAATTGACAATAGAGATAGCGGGCAGAGACACCATCTCCGGCCTGCCGAGAAAGCTTGTTATAACGAGCGAAGAAATTCGTGAAGCCATTCGTGAGCCCATTGCTGCAATCATAGATGCGGTTACGGCGACCCTGGAAAAGGCCCAGCCGGAATTGGCGGCCGATTTGATAGATAACGGCATATATATCTGCGGTGGTGGAGCACTGTTGCGTGGAATGGATACCGTACTGGCAAATGCGACCGGCTTAAAGGTCGAAAGAGTTGAGGACCCACTCAGTTGTGTGGCCCGTGGAACCAGCGTCTATCTGGAAAATCTGGAGTTGTGGAAAGGCTCAATGGACCATACCGGGTATGAATGGGAGTGAAAAGCATTTTGATTGACATCTGAATATCATCGTATCTTGCCGGAAGCCGGATACGAATAAAATTATGGCAAGGAAGCGAATCAGAGTCTCCAGACGAATGTTGTTTACCTGGTTTATGTTAGCCGGGTTTATTTTTCTTTTTGCCCCACAGAATATCACAAACAGGTTTCAGTTCGTTTTTGCTCGCATTTTTCGCTGGCCTTTAAGTATTGGCAGAAGTGTTTCCCTTTCCATGCGCGTCCGGCAATCGCTTCCGGACCTCGTCCCCCGCAGAAAATACAATCAGCTGCAGAAGCATCTTGCCAACGTTATAGAACAGCTAAATCAGGAACATAAAGAGGTTGAAAAGCTGTCTGGAATGCGTATTAGATTGCCCCTGGCAGGTGCAAAATTGCTGCCGGCCGATGTCATCAAAGTCTCAATCAGTGGTTTGCATGCCGGGCTTATTATTAATCGCGGACGAAATGACGGCCTGGCTAAAGGGCAGTTCGTGCTGGGGGATAACAGTATTATAGGGACCATTTCTGATGTTGCATACCGCCAGGCGCAGGTCAGGTTATTTACCGATTTGGCTTCCAGAATAGAGGTAAAAATAGCGGGATTAAGTATAGACCGGCTAATGCAGGGTAACGGCAGCAGCTCAGCTAAAATCCCTATGGTCTCCACGAGGTACAAAATCAGGGTAGGCGATAAGGTTTTCGCTCGTAAAAAGCCGGGGTTACTGGGTGCTGCCATAATTATAGGAACAGTGACTCAGTGCAAAGAGGCCGATGGAAAACCTTTACTCTGGGATATAACCGTTAAGCCCGCCTGTGATATAGAAAGATTAGAAGACGTAGCCGTGATTATAATGAATCCGTAAAGAGTAATTGGGGACATAAGGTGCGATGGTTTCGGTTTGCAGTTTTGCTCTCTTTGGTTACCGTCCTGCAGGCCGGCTTATTAGCACATTGGAATATCAAGCCTGATTTGCTGTTAATCCTTTTGGTATTTTTCGCTATTTATTGTGATACCTCCGAGGCGATAGTAACATCTTTCACGATAGGTTTTGCTGCCGATGTTATTGGTTTCGTAATGGGCCCTCAAATAATCAGCTTTGGTCTCTTCGGGACCTTGCTGGCCTACTTGCACCGTCTTATTGCTATCAGGAAGATGCCTTATCAGTCGGCTGCAATATTCATAACCGGCCTTTTGGCTGGTGCTCTGGCACATTTTTTCACGTTCCTGAAGGGCCAGCCCACTACGCCTAACATATATACCGTGCTTATTGGGACATCCTTGTATTCAGCTATAGTGGGACCATTTTTGTTCTTGCCATCAGCCTGGTGGATGCGTATAAAAACACATCGATTCAGCGGGCACTAAATTCGTACCCTGTAAACCGGCGATTGGAAAACACAGAACGCGATGTACGATAAGCGAATCAAAATCTTTATAACCTTAATTGCAGGTCTTTTTCTTATTTCTCTGCTGCGCCTGGCGCAAATGCAGTTACAATCCAGCTCGTTCTACCAGGACAGAATCGCGGAATTAAAGCTCCGAAAAGGCCGCTCTCGGCAGCTCAAGACCGTCAGAGGTAAAATACTGGACAGAAATGGAAAGGTATTAGCCGTTGATGAACCGAAGTTCCAACTGTGTATAAATTATAAACTCAGCTCTTTTATGGACGAGCGCGTCAAAAAGGCAAAACTGCTGAGAGCCGCCCAAAAATCCGACCTACCTGCTGCATTGTCCGAAGTGCAGAGAGAGTTGAAAGCAGGGGTTGATGAGCTGCAGCAGATAATTGACAAGTGTACGTACTTTGGTCTCGAACATGCAGATATCGAGGATAGAATTAGAAAAGTAAACGACCGAGTATGGAATCTACGCAGTTTTTTGGCCTGGGTGCGAAACAGTCCCAACCCGAATATACTTGAAAAATATAATCACAAAATAAATAGCATCCCCTTATCGGAAGCGATTGCAGGTTTTGAAAAGAAATTCCCGGACGAAGACCAGCGTTTTTTGCTTGTTGGCAAGGTCGATAACATTGCGGATGTGAGCAAGACTTGGCCGTTGTTGGAGTTAAAAACCGATGATATCTTTGCTGCTCAATTGAGCTTTTTGGATACTAACGGTGTTCAGATTTTGCTGGAAGCGAGGAGGTTTTACCCATACGGCCCGACCGCCGCCCAGACAATAGGCTGGGTCGGCCCCGCACAGCAGCGTGATAAAAAGGTTTTCGCAAATGACAAACTATCGAGCTATTTGGGCGGTGAAGTCTGCGGACGCGATGGAGTTGAGTATGTTTGCGAGACTGTCCTTCGCGGCAGACGTGGTAAAGTTGTTTACGATATAGACCGCCAGTTGGTAAGTAGAACCGAGACCCGGTTCGGCAAAGATGTTTCGCTTACGCTCGACATCGAGCTTCAAGAGAAAATTGAAGATTGTCTGGCCGACTGTGCTCTTAATCCCAATTGCAAAGTGCCTACAGCGGCAGTTGTCATTGACGTTGTAACAGGTGATATTCTGGCACTGGTTTCAACGCCGGTCTTTGATTTGAACCACGTAAGGAGCAATTACGGGACTATCAGTAGCGACCCCAACGAGCCGCTGCGAAATCGAGCGATAAATAAACAGTATCCGCCCGGTTCGGTCATAAAACCGTTGATTCTTATCGCCGGTCTGGAATCCGGCAAAGTCACTCCGCATGAGATTATACACTGCCCGGCTCATAAAGCTCCGAAGGGCTGGCCCAACTGCTGGTTATATAATAGATATGGAATCGGCCATGACGGTAAGTGGCAAAACCATGCTCGCAATGCCATTAAAGGCAGTTGTGGTATTTATTTTCCCCGTCTTGCCGATAGAATCGAACCTCCGGTCCTGCAGCAATGGCTGTTCAAGTTTGGCTACGGCCGAAAAATTCCGCTGCCTCCAGATTCGTACTTTGCCGGTCACGAATCTGCTGACCAGCCGCGAACCACGAGCCACGAACCACGCACTTTAAGGCAGGCGCCCGGAATAATCTCGTCCGGCAATCCGGAAGGCACAATCCTGCCGCAGGACAGGAGATTTTTCGGCATAGGCCAGGGCAATTTGCGCGTCACACCGCTCCAGGTCGCAAATGTAATGGCGGCCATCGCCCGAGGCGGATTGTACAAATCACCTCGGCTGTTTATTGAGGAGCCTGACGACTCCGAATCTGACTATGTTGCTCTCAACATCTCAACAGAGACTTTGGCTGTCGTTCGAGATGGTATGAGTGCTGTGGTAACCGAACCCGGCGGGACAGCTTACGGGGAATTTCAGCATACTCATTTTGCCGAGCAGGGCATAAACGTCTTTGGCAAAACCGGCTCAACGGAAAGGCCTGACCACGCCTGGTTCGCAGGTTTCGCCGAGGATAGCGAAGGTCGCAGTATTTCCGTTGCAGTCATCGTCGAAGGCGGTCAGCACGGCTCAAGCGACGCAGGGCCCTTAGCCCGTGACATCATCCAGCTCTGCATCGACGCCGGCTACATAGGCAATCCTCAACCAACCTCAGAATAAGAAAGCAAAAGTCACTAATCCCCGAAAATACCCCAAAATATTCTGGAAAATCTCGGTTGAAACCTATCCAGACATTGCTACCATATAGACTAGAGTTCAAAGGGAATCGATATGAAATTACAATTTAGATTGTTCCATCTTGTGATTATTGTTGGTGTGCTTTTCCTGGTCGGATGCAGACGCCAAGATAATTCTGACACTGAGACCACCTATGATGTTGTTATTACAGGAATCGCTAATGGCCAAAAGATCCTCGCTATCAAAGGTGTGCGAGAAGTCACAGGTTTGGGGCTCAGGGATGCCAAAGACTTGGTCGAGAGTATGCCTTCGGTAGTAAAGGAAGGGATCTCGAAGTCCGAGGCAGATAAGATCGCGGCAGAATTGAGGGAATCGAGCCTTTTGGTTGAGGTTCGTCCTCATTAGGTTTGACTAACAAGCTGTTGCGCCAGCTCGCTCCTATCCCATATCTCGCCAGTTGCGCTCTCTGTCTCCTGTCTTCTTACGCTAGGTGGCATTGCCACCTACTAAACTCTACCCTCATCCCTCTTTGCTCTCTACCTTTCCATCTGCCTGATATTCTGCTCTCCAGATATCCTGCAACCTGTTCTTCTGATATCCCTATACTCTAATACTCATCCGCTTCTGGCACGTCCAAATATTCCAGCGTCTTCTCAAGGATTCGCGCTGCTACCGGCGCCGCTACTGTTCCGCCTGTGTAGCCCTTGCCAAGTTCTTTGTTCGGCTTGCGGATTGAGACTAAAACTATTACCGCCGGCTCCTCTGCCGGTGCGCCTGCCACAAACGAGGCAATGTAATCACTTTCAGAATACCCCCTCTCATTTTTCTTGGCGACGTTTGCGGTTCCCGTTTTACCGAATACCTGCCATTTTTCCAGCCTGGCTTTCTTGCCCGTCCCTTCATTGACTACGCCGACCATAGCATCGGTAACGACCCATCGGGCGACATCCGGCTCTACTACGAACCCGACAGCCGGCGGTGGTCGTTTTAGCTTAATAATTTTCCCGTCGTTGGCGACAATTGCCCTGACAACATAAGGTCGAACACAGCGGCCGCCGTTGGCAAGCATGCAGAACGCTTGAACCAGTTGGATAGCGGTTACGGAGATTTCCTGGCCAAAGGGTATTCGGGTTACACTGTATCCTGTCCATTTCCGCGCAGGCCGCAGCAGCCCATCCGCCTCTCCGGGCAAATCAACTCCCGTCTTTTTGCCGAAGCCGAAGAGCTTCAGCCCTTTACAGAGCTTCTTTTTGCCGAGTCTCTGCCCGATTTTGGCCATTCCTATGTTGCTCGACTTAACCAGAATTTCGCGCACTGACAATTTGCCGAACCTGTGGTTGCCGTATTCTCCGATTTGCCCGAAGCCCCTGCCGTGATAGTTGCCGTTTTCGCAGAATATTTTTTCATGCTTGTTCACAACACCGGCATCGAGCGCAATCGCGGCGGCAATCGGCTTTAGAATACTGCCCGGCTCAAATTGGTCGCTCGTCGCGCGATTGCGAAAATTATTCACCTCCACCGAACCAATCTCGTCGGGACTAAAATCGGGCAGCGAGACCATAGCAAGGATTGCCCCTGTTTTCGGCTCCGCCACAATTGCGACAGCAGACTCGGCCTCATAGCTTTCATATTGCGTTAAAAGTTCGGCTCGCGAAAACTGCTGAATGGTTGCATCAACGGTCAAAATGATGCCAACACCGTCGCTCAAACGGCTGGCTTGCCGTTTTAGCCGAATGGACCGACGACGGGCGTCGGCAAAGAGTATGTTTTGCCCCGCCGAACCGCTGAGCTCCTTGTCGTACTGTAGTTCGATACCGCCTAAACCACGGTTGTCAATACTCGTAAAACCAACAATATGTGCCGCTAATCGTTCCGCCGGATAGTATCTTCGCCAGTCAGATTGAACGCCGATACCATAGATTTTGCTTGCTGCACTACATTGTTCCTCCGCGGCGTTGACCTTGATTTTTACAAAACCCGGATTTTTGCTCTCCATAATAAGTTTGCAGATTTCGTGTGAGCCAATATCCAGGATTGGGGCAAGTTTATTGGATGTGTTTTTTGGCTCTTTTATAGTTCGCGGCTCGGCAAAAATGGTTTGAATTTTGTTGCTTGCGGCAAGCACCCTGCCTCGACAGTCGAGAATCTCACCTCGCTTGGGCTTTTGGGTTATTGACTTCTGTTGTTGTTTGATGGAAATGGAGTAATAGTGGTTACCTTTGAAATGCTGTAGATAAAGGCAGCGCACCGCCAGTGACAAAAATGCCACAATCAGGAGCAGCAAAAAGAAAATTGTAGTGCGAACGCTTTTCAATTTAGTCGTTGGTATTCAGCGAACGCTGCGAAGCAGTCTCTTCGTCAAGACGTTGCAGGACAGCAGCGGGGTTTATCAAATTTTCCAACTTTAGTTGTTTGTTGCCAAGCTGTTGCTTTAATCGGCTTTGTTCGGCATTGATGGTACAAAGCTTATAGAAAATGCGGTTGTCGGCGCTTCGCAGACATACGGTAAGGATTAAAACACCCGTAAAACAAAAAACAACAAAAATAAAGCAAAATCGGGACCTCATCTTCGTACGTCGTATTGCACATATCGTGATTAGCGGTTCTATACGCGATTTATGTGATACACGGCTTTACCGAGCCGGCAGTTTCAGACGCATCCCAACAGTAAGACTATCCTCGTCGGGTAAAATATCGGCGTTCAGTTTCGCTACTTCACTGTACAGGGTGGCGTCTCCAAGCCGCTCGGCGGCAATTCGCCATAAGCTATCACCTTCCCGGACAATATATAGTCTGCTTTGCTTCGCTTTAGAGTCATCGTTTGAAAGATGTCTTTTGCCGATAGATTTAACCTTCTCGAACATTGTAGAAGGAAAGACGCCCTTAATTTTGCTTTTATCCGACGCCGAAAACGGCAGGGGGGGTATGGTAATTTTTTGACCTTCATAGATTTCGTCAGCCGATTTCAGCAGCTTGCGGTTGGCTTGAAATATTCTGGTAATGTTTATTAATCTGTTGCCCTCCGTATCGCCGTAACAGTTTTTGGCTATAGCGCTTAAGTTGTCACCCACGGCGACAACATAGACCTTCGGCAAGGTTGTTTTTTTCGGCTGGACTTTCTGCTTCTGTTCATTTTTTGCTATGGGCGGGCTCTGGGGCGGAGTAACTGATTTGACTTCAACACCTTCCTTTCTATCCAAAGTCCTTTTTGGCAGGGGCATTTCGAAGCGGGTATCCGGTTCGGCCTTCGGGGGTCTCTGAACTGCCGGAGGGTATTTTGTAATTGGCTCATTTTGTTCTATAACCTTGCGCTGCCCGGCTGCGAGGCCCAGCGCCTCGTTCTGAGAATTGAACATAGTGGTAGTCAGCTCATTATTGTTTTTGTCTGAGTAAAAGTTTGGCACGCCGTTGATTACAAATGCAATTATAAATATAAAAACCAAACCTAACAGCAGCCCAATCTTTGCGTCGGAAGTCATAAGTGAAACTCCATTCTCTCTATTGTTCTATTGTTTTTGTGCGATTCTTAGTTTTGCACTTCTTGCCCGCCGATTATCAGCGATTTCCTGCCGCGACGGCACGACCGGCTTCTTTGTTATAATCCTGTAAGTACCCTCCTTTTCATTTTGCTTAAAGTTAGTCTTAACTAATCTATCTTCCAGACTGTGAAAGCTTATTACCGCCATCCGACCATCTTTGTTTAGCAACTCCGGCGCTGAAGCGAGCAGTTTCTCCAAATTCTCCAGCTCATTATTGACTGCAATTCTCAACGCCTGAAAAGTTCTCGTCGCCGGGTGTATCCTGCTTTTCCGTTTTTGCTTACGCTGTCCGAGCGATTTACAGACTATCGCTGCCAACCGGCTGGTCGTGACAATTGGCTGCCGCCGGCGTCCCTGCACAATAAACCGCGCAATCCGGCGCGACGCTCTGTCCTCGCCGAACTTATAAATCACATCAGCCAATGATTTTTCGTCTGCTTTATTAACTATATCGGCAGCGGTCGTCTTTAATCTTTTGTCAATTCTCATATCAAGGGGCATATCCTGAAGAAAACTAAGCCCCGTCTCGACATCCGCCAACTGTGCCGAGCAGATGCCCAAATCCGCCAGTATAAAATCAGCTTTCTCTATGCCCTGCTTATGGACCTGCCTGCTGATTTGAGAAAAATTCGAATGTAGTAAAATAACCTTGCAGACAAGGCCCTTTAATTTCAGCTGGGCCCTTTGGATAGCTTTTTTATCAACATCCAGACCGACGATAACTCCCTCGGGGCCCAAGCTTTGACCGAACAGGAAACTATGACCTCCTTGTCCTATGGTCGCATCGACCATCACCCCATCCGGCGGCAAGTTTATCTGTTCAGCTAATGTTTCTGCAAGAACCGGTATATGTTCTACTGCCGAACCATTCACTATTAAATCCACAAACGCAGTTTTGTATCTCTTATTGTAATGCTGAATACGAGCTTTTAGCTTATAGCTACTGCGCTTCTCTGTTCTTTAAGTTTCTTAACGGTTGGTGAAAACTCAACGCCCTCGAAAATCGTATCGAGTTTTCTGAGCCGTTCGAGCCGTTCACTAAGGATTGTCAGGGAAGCGAAGGTTTGCTCGTCAATTGCTCTTTTGCTGCTAATGCTGTCCTTGACGGTCTGACAATGATTCGAATCAACTTCAATCATTTTGTCTCCTCTCCAGAGTTAAACTTTTCTTGCTTTGCTTTTGTAAAACAACTTGTCGTGCCTGCAACATCTGTTGCTGGTATTGGACCATATGGTCTGCGAGATACCGTTCCCAGTCTTCGCTGTTCCATAATTCGATATGGTCTCTGACGCCAACAAGCGTAATCCGGTCTTTCAGTCCCGCTCTTTTTCGCAATTTTTCATTCAACAGCAGTCGTCCCTGCCTATCCAGCTCCACCTTACTGGCCAGCGCAAAGCTTATTCGCTCGAATGTCACGCTCTCATCCGGTGCCGCCGTCCCGGGTGCAGCGGCAAGGGCGATTTGCTCGAAGTATTTCTCAGGATATAAACAAAGTACGCCATTCGCGCCGAGGAGAAGATAGAAATTGCTGCCGTGCTCTTCGGCATCAATTTGATTCCTTAGTTTGTTTGAAATGAGAACTCTGCTCTTCCCATCGACTACGTGCTCGTACTCGCCTGTTAATAAAAGCATGGCTCTTTTCCCACTTGAGTAACCTATAATGGGAAATGATACCACTTGTTACCACCGAGTCAACACACAAAAGCAATTTTTCCAAAGTTTTTTGAAAATTTTATTATGGGACCTAACTGAGATGGGCTAATTTACGCAGTCAGAAGTGTTTACAGAAATATGGTGTTTTTTTTCAGCCGATTATTTTTTTTGGCGTCTGACCGTTTTTCACAGGGGCCTGTGAGTATTGCAGCAGATGCCTCGAAACCGAGAGACAAAATCGGAGCGGTTTTGTGAAACCGGCTGGGAAAAGAGTGTTTGGCAAAAGCGGGTGATGGGAGTCGAACCCACGTGACCAGCTTGGAAGGCTGGGGCTTTACCGCTAAGCTACACCCGCATCGTCAATTTATTATTTATTATTTACTATTTATTACTTACAATTCGGCAATCGATTATAAATATTCAGTGGTAAATTGTAAATAGGCAATAAAAATGGATATTACCGAAACAGCAGCCGGTGCGAAGTCGATCTCAATCCAGTTGGCGGCGGTCGGAACTGAGGTGAAAAATACCGCGTTGGCCGAGGTCGCCAAAGCCCTGAAGCAGCGGAGCGCCGAAATTGTAAAAGCCAACAGGGAAGATTTGGCCGCTGCCGAAAAGGGTAATCTGGCTGCACCTTTGCTGAAACGACTTAAGTTTGATGAAGGCAAAATAGCTGATGTTTGTGCCGGTATCGAGAGCTTGCTCAAACTCGATGACCCAGTGGGCAAAACGCTCAGTACTACCGAGCTTGACGACGGCCTTGAGCTTTATAAGGTCAGTTGTCCCATCGGAGTTATCGGTGTTGTCTTTGAGTCTCGGCCTGATGCCCTTGTCCAAATCTCAACGCTCTGTTTAAAAAGCGGTAACGCTGTGCTGCTAAAAGGTGGAAGCGAGGCAGCCGAGACAAATCGCATACTGGCCAAAGTGATAGCAGGTGCGAGCCAAAAAGCAGGGCTGCCCACAGGATGGATTCAGCTATTGGAAACGCGCGAAGACGTGGCGGAGATGCTGGCACTTGATGAGTACATCGACCTGATTATCCCCCGCGGCTCGAATGAGTTTGTTCGCTATATTATGGACAATACGAATATACCCGTACTCGGACACGCCGAGGGGATATGCCACGTTTACGTGGATGCGGGGGCCGATGTGGATATGGCTGTTCGGATTGCGGTGGATTCGAAGTGCCAGTATGTGGCCGTGTGCAACGCTGCCGAGACTTTGCTTGTCGATGAGAAAATCGCAAAAGATTTTCTGCCCAAAGTTAAAACTGCGTTGGAAGCAAAAAACGTGGAGCTTCGCGGGTGTGAGAAAACGAGAGCAATAATCGATGCCAAACCTGCCGGCGAAAAAGATTGGTCAACTGAGTATCTGGACTATGTCCTGTCAGTGAAAGTCGTCACCGGTCTGGATGAGGCAATTGGGCATGTAAACAGATACGGGTCAGGCCACACTGACAGCATTGTTACGGCTGATAAAGGAAAAGCCGGTAAGTTTATGGATTTGGTTGATTCTGCGAATGTGTTCTGGAACGCCAGTACGCGTTTTAGCGATGGCTTTCGCTACGGTCTTGGGGCTGAGGTGGGGATAAGTACGAATAAGATACACGCCCGCGGGCCGGTAGGGCTTGAGGGGCTTGTGATTTACAAATGGAAGCTGCTGGGTACCGGGCAAATTGTGGCGGACTATTCCGGCGGCGGTGCGAAGAAATTTACGCATAAGAACGTAAGTGCACAAGGGCACAAGTCGTAAGAGCACAAGGCAAAAGTAGGGCATAAGAGCACAAGTCACAAGCGGACGATGAGTGAGGGGGATACAAGAAATTGACCGTCTGGCAAAAGGCGGACGAGTTTAGTTGAAAGGATGCAGATTATGAGTCCACAAATTTACGGTATCATCGGCTTGATTTTAGGAGCCTTCGGTACTGTAGTAGCGGCCATTACGCTTGCCGGAAGTAGTGACAGAGATGTACATATGGCTTTGCTCATTGCCTCACCAATAGTATTCGGATGTGGCTTGATAGCAATGGCAATCGCTGTCAAAAAGTGACCGGGTCGAAAGATGACCGAGAGCAGTCGGTAATTCTGGAAGGCCCAGCGGCAATCGTTAGAATGGTGCGGTGAATGTTAGTTCTCAAGGACTCTTTTGGAGGGTCCAATCTATCAATGATGTCAGCGCTGTCATAAGCTGGCAACTCAAAGTGGGTAAGGGTTGAAACGGTACGATAAGGCCCGAGGGAAAAGCCATGAC
>CAZQYB010000015.1:0-26022 GCA_964597535.1 uncultured Pirellulales bacterium
ACAAAGTTTCACATAACACAATTATACCATACTGCTCTCGACTGAAAATTTCTATGTTTCTCAATCAAAAGACACTCGTATTCAACAACCATCGTATAAAAAGATTATACATTATCAAGAAAAAAGCGGACAAGGTATAATGTTCCTATAATTATAATGTTTTTTGCATCAGTTGCCTGATTTGTTTATTATAATAGTCTGTCCTGATGCCGATGAATGATCTTTATCCGATCTTATAAAGGCGGTTATGGGGATATTTAGTCTATGCTTTTCGTGTAGCTGATCCATAATGACCACTTGAATAAACCCAAAGGCTTTTACATTATCTTTTGAACGTGGCCAACAACGGACAGATTCCTCCGGCCTCACCTGCGAATCTCTACCATGATGGAATAATCAATTTCAAAGACTATGCCATCTTTGCTTCACAATGGTTCGATACTTGTGAATGAAGATTGGGACGACCATAGTAATTTAAGCGACAGCGAAACTGACTACCGCAGTTGCAGCTAAAAATTAGGGACAAAACGAGGGACAGTCGAAATAGACTCCAGCAGCATCCATGAGTTTCTTACTATCAAACTTGCACTTTTTTGCACGGATGTACTTTGGAAATCCGGTTATATATTTGTCTTAATATATCAAACTATTTTCTTCTATTTACCGAACTGGAACGAGTACCGGCCGGAAAGGTTTTCAAGGGCATCCAAAAGTAGTACTTCATCGAAGGTGCTACCTCTCCCTATCAACTCATCTGCCTTGTCACCAGCCGGAACAAAACCCCTATCCAAAGATTTTAAGAATATATCGTGTGTTCGGATCATTCGCTTTATGGATTCACGGAAAGCATGGACACTTGATTCAAAACGCTTAAAAAGCATAACTCTGATTAAGCCGCGCAGATTTATGCCAGGCCTTTTGAGTTCATTATAGGGTGCCTTATTTCTTTTCGATTTGACCACAAAGTTCCAAAGGCCATATCGGGCATAGGATAATTCTTCACCTAATTTGGGCCGGTATCTCTGGCCAGGTGGACGACCCAAGCACTTTCGCAGTTTGTCGTAAAGTCCATTGTAAGATCCTTCAATGCTGTACCGTAAGGTCTTCAGTTGACGCAGGGGGAAAAATTGGTGTTTTCCGCCAACTATTACATACGCACGTTTTTTGCCGCTTAAGTATTGCTGGCGTTCGACCTCTGATAGCTCCCGGAGCAGTATATTTGTGTCAGCCGCATATCCATACCATTGCAAAATGTGTCTTCGCATTCGGCGTATTAACACATGGAATAACACATCTTGCAGCCGCCGCTGGCCCGACTCGACCATTTTGAAGTATTCTTTCAAATTCGGTGGGTCGACGGGCAAGTATGTTATGTCTTCTGGGTGGAACAGCTTAATTTGATTATATATGTCCCAGCAGCTTTTGTTTCTTGGCGTAGCAGTTAAAAGGCACACTTTTCGACCTGTGGAAAGATACGATTGCAACACACTATACCGCTGATTTGTGTGATGTCTGAAATTGTGACTTTCATCAATGAGTACAAAGTCGCGATCTCTGTAACGAACGTCGTCAAATAAGTCCACCCCTCGGCCAGGAACTTCGAGCAGCATGCTCATAGGTAAAATCTGGGCATTTAGCCGATAAATCTCATTGTAGCTGGTCCACATATCTTCAAGAGTCTTTGGGCATATTATTAAAGCTCTGGTCCGCTCGGTTCTCTCGAAATGCTTTATGATAGCAGCACCAATATAGCTTTTGCCCAAGCCCACAACGTCGGCCACGAAGCAGCCACCATAGTCACGAATTTCTTGTATCGCCTGCCGAACAGCAGTTTTCTGAAAATCTGCCAGGTCGCTGGTGATTTCATCATCCCAGAGTATCTCACCGGCTTCTCCCCCTGCGAGCCGATCTTTCAACAGTGTATAGAGAGTTTTCATGTAAATATCGTATGGCCGGACGAGCTTAGCGGCCCACGATTGCTTAAGCTCGTTCATAAGATGAGCTTGAAAGTCCTCGGCTTCATCCCAAAGTCCTTCAAACCATCCGGAGAGTTGGCCGTGATTGCCCTGGGCCTTTTTGACGGGACTACCCTTGTCGTGAACGATTACATTGAGTTCGGTATTATGCTCGATACCTGCCAAGGTGAGGTTCGATGAACCCACAATGGCGATACCTTCATTGCCCGGGTTCGGTGAAGAATAATCGAATATATATGCCTTTGCGTGGAGCCTGCCTTTGGTATAGACTCGGACTTTCAGCCGCTTTTCCTCTATCATCTTAATGAGTGAGAAAACCAGTTCCTCAGCCTCATCGGTCTGGTCCATCACTTCAATGGTTTCTTTTAGGTTTCTTGCTGTGTTGACCGCACGCTGTTTGCGTTCAACTTTTTTGGCGTATGCCAGGTCCTCCAGCCTATTCTGTGCCAATTCAAGGCGTTTGTATCCTTCACTTATCTGCTCGATTGTCTCTCTGGTGCTCGTATTTCCAACTAACAGTCGCAATTCCTTTATGGATTCCAGGTTTTTACCAATGGCCTCAAAGCCGGCCGGACTTGTCATTACCAAGTAGTAAACGACAGAAAGCGGTTGCAACCGGAACGGATAATAGACCAGTAAATGCTGCTCAAACTGACCAAAAAGAGTTGACACTAAAATTGACACCTAAATCGACACCTACAGCTTTCTCTGGATATAACCAGTCGGCTACGGTTGGCAATGAGCAGAACGATTTAGTAAAAAGTGCTGCTGATGATAATTGCTTGAACGGTGGAGAGTTAGACAATAAAAAGAATGAGTTGTCTACGAATGTCTCTGACAAAACTAAAACACGCCTGAGAGGGCTCGAACCCCTAACCTTCGGTTCCGTAGACCGACGCTCTATCCAATTGAGCTACAGGCGCAAAATTGCTTCATACACAAACCCGCGATGATTCCGTACCCAAGACTCTCTGCTTACTGCGGCTGTTTTCAAATTATAGTCAGGATTTAAGGCTTTATCAAGAACAAAATACTCGTGGTCAATCACACCTAACGACTTGAGAACCGTGTATTGGCCTTGACGGCTGGCAAAGTTGAGTATATTCTACTTCGGCAAAGATGGTCGTGATTTGAGAGTTTTAAAAGGATTAGTCGATTAATAGGGGTGGTTATGAAAATGGATGCCGGGCGGGCAGTTACCAATTATTCTCTCAGGCACTACAAATTGGTTACGGCTATAATGATTGCCGTCACATTGGCCCTCGGCGCGATGATACCGCTTATCAAGGTCGATACCGACCCGGAGAACATGCTCTCGGCGGATGAGCCGGTAAGGATATTTCACAACCAAGCAAAAGAACAATTCACCTTAAGTGACATTGTAGTTGTCGGTATTATTAACAACAAAAATGCTAACGGCGTTTTCAATCCCAGGTCCCTCGCCAGAATATATGAACTGACCGAATTTGCAAAAACGCTTCAATGGCAGGATGCAAGAGACCCCAACAGGCAAGTCGGCGTGGTAGAAGTCGACCTGATGGCGCCTTCGACAGTAGACCACATCGGCCAGGGCGGCCCCGGCGAGGTAAAGTTTGAATGGTTAATGCATAAACCTCCCACAACACGGCTGCAGTCCTTGCAAATAAAAGACAAGGCGATGTCAAACCCTTTGCTCAAAGGGACGGTTATATCGGAAGACGGAAAAGCAATATGTTTATATCTGCCTCTGACGAGCAAGGATTTGAGCTATAGGGTATATAAAAAATTAAAACAAAAAATAGCCACCTTTAAAGGTGATGAGAAATATTACATCACGGGACTGCCGGTTGCTGAGGATACCTTCGGCTACGAAATGTTTGTCCAAATGGCCATCTCAGCGCCGTTGGCAATGGCTGTAATATTTGTTCTTATGCTGCTGTTCTTCCGCAAGCTGGTTCTGATCATCTCCCCAATGATAGTGGCGCTGGTTTCGGTGATTTCGACAATGGGGCTTTTAATTGGGCTGGGCTACCCGGTGCATATTATGAGTTCTATGATACCCATTTTTCTTATGCCGATAGCCGTCGTGGACTCGGTGCATATTCTTTCTGAATTCTTCGACCTTTACACAAAGCAAAAAGGAAAAGTAAACACGACGCGTGAAGTTATGAGCAATCTGTTTACGCCCATGCTTTATACTTCGCTGACATCGGCGGCTGGCTTTGCTTCACTGGCGCTCACTCCGATTCCACCTGTCCAGGTTTTTGGCGTCTTTGTCGCCATAGGTATTATGTTTGCATGGGTATGCACTGTGACGTTTGTGCCGGCCTATATAATGATGATAAAGGATAAGTCTCTTGAGAACTTCGGCCACGAAGCTAAACAGAAGGAAAAACAAACCTGGCTCATCAAGCTTCTTACGGCAGGAGGTCGGTTCACATATAACAAAGCAAAACCAATATTGATAGCTGTGCTGATAATTGCCGCGCTGGCTGTTTACGGCATTACGCGAATCCAGATAAACGACAACCCTGTAAAGTGGTTTTCGAAAAAACATTCCATACGCCAGGCCGACATCGAACTAAATAAACATTTCGGCGGAACCTATATGGCATACTTGGTTCTCGATGGAAGCGAAGCACAAAGCCTGAGCCACGAATATATCGACGCCGTCCGCAAACGCTGGCTGGAAAAAGGTCTGGCGCTCAAGGAAGATTTCCCGCGGGCGAGCGACCTCGTTACTGAGATGGAAAAGTTGCTTCTTGCTGGCGCATCAAAACACGAGACCAGAGAGCAACTTCTCGATAAATTTATTGAGATTGCAAATGAAAAATTAGATTCAGCCGAAGATGCTAATGCGCCCGGCGCCCAGGAGGTTTGGTTCGAAATTGTAGACTTTTTCGAGCTGGAGAAGGAACGGCTAAAAATTTTCAAGCAGCCCGAAGTGCTCCGTTACATCGCAAAACTTCAGGAACACCTTAAAAGCTCAGGCCTTGTCGGAAAAAGCAATTCCGTCGCCGATATCGTCAAGAAGGTTCATCAGGAACTGACTGACGGCACACGTAAAAGCCACAAAATTCCCGATTCTTTCCAGGCCGTTGCCCAATGTCTGCTACAATTCCAGAGCAGCCATACTCCGGATGATTTATGGCACTTTGTTACCTACGACTATATGCACACCAACGTTTGGCTGCAACTGACCAGCGGAGATAACAGAGATGTGGGAAAAACCGTCAGGGCGGTAGAAAACTTTTTCGCTGAAAATCCACCGCCTGTACCACTTAAATACAACTGGGCCGGCCTTACGTATATCAACATAATCTGGCAAAACAAAATGGTCTGGGGGATGTTACAGTCGTTCCTCGGCAGTTTTTTAGTCGTATTTATAATGATGGCCATTTTGTTCCGCTCACCGCTCTGGGGTATTATATGTATGATTCCGCTGACCATAACGATAGCTCTAATTTACGGCATCATCGGGCTGATAGGGAAAAATTATGACATGCCGGTAGCTGTACTTAGTGCGTTGACGCTCGGTATGGCGGTTGATTTTGCAATACATTTCCTCGAACGCGCAAGGGAAAGCTTTCGTCAGACCGGCTCTTGGCAAACCAGCGCTGTCATAATGTTCGGCGAACCTGCCCGCGCCATAAGCAGAAACGTCCTTATTATTGCCATAGGATTCTTGCCGCTGCTGGCAGCTCCGTTGGTGCCCTACAAGACGGTAGGCATATTCCTATGCGCGATAATGGCTTTATCGGGAGCTGTTACACTCATCCAGTTGCCTGCTGTTATAAAGCTGGCTGAGAAGATATTATTTAAGCCTGTGCTCGTAACAAGGTCCGTAACCTGTAACTGCGCTCTCTGTTTGATTATTTCGGTCGCAATCGTTGTCTTAGTAGCGATGAATCTGCATCAGTACTGGAAGCTCGGCTGGAACAAACTCACCTGGATTACTATAATAGTAATACCGTTGATGGCGCTAATTTGCGGAATACTGTCACGCAGACAGGCGTGCAAAATAGCTGAGAAAAAAGGAAAACAGACATAAAAAGACCATAGCTTGAAAGGGAACAGGCGATGACTATTGAAAGATATTTGAGAGCGATAGCAGGTTTCTTTGTGTTTGTCAGCGTCTTGCTGGTGCATTTCCACTCACCACACTGGCTTTTCTTCACTGGCTTTGTAGGCTTGAATTTATTGCAGTCAGCCTTTACAAACTGGTGCCCGATGATGTCCATACTCAAAAAGCTTGGTGTTGAGAGCCAGTCGCCAGAAGCAAAAACCGAAAGAGAGGTGTAAAATGAGGCTGATATGGATAGCAGTGTTTGTTCTTGTCTTTTCTATGCCGCTTTTTGTCAGTGGCGGGCCAAATGTACCTCAGCCAAACAAACCAGTCGAAGCAAACGCCGCGCTGCAGGAGATTCCCGATGTTAACACCATTGTCAACAAAGCCAACTTTATGGCCTATTACCAAGGCAAAGACGGCAAGGCAAAAGTAAAGATGACCATCACAGACAAGAAAGGACGCACGCAGCAGCGCGAGTTCGTAATACTAAGAAAGGACATCAAAGATGGCGGCGACCAAAAATACTATGTTTATTTTCTCAAGCCTCCCGATGTTCGCAAAATGGTTTTTATGGTTCACAAACACGCCGACCTGAAAAAAGATGATGACAGATGGCTGTACCTGCCCGCTCTTGACCTTGTCAAGCGAATTGCCGCCGGTGACAAAAGAACCAGCTTCGTCGGCTCAGATTTCCTCTACGAAGACGTTTCGGGACGAAGTCTCGAAGAAGATACACATCAGCTTATAGATGCTAACGATAAGCTCTTTGTTGTCAAAAATGTGCCAAAACAGCCCGATACCGTTGAGTTCGGCTATTACAATGTCTCAATCGACCGTAAAACTTACATGCCTGTGAAAATGGAATACTACGACAGGAAAAATAAACTCTATCGAACGATTGAATCTAAGAAAATAGAGAAGATTCAGAAATTCCCAACTGTTGTTAAATCCATCGTTTTGGATTTGAAAACCGGCAGCAAAACTCTGATGGAATTTAGCAACGTCAAATACGATATCAAACTCAAGGACATATTCACGGAACGATACCTTCGCAGGCCGCCAAGAGAGACAAGGCGATGATTTTACATAAGAGTCAAACTGTATTGGTACTGGTCGGCTTTGCTGCATTTTTTTCTTTTCCCCTGACAGTTAACGCCGACAGCTATGGTGACGCCAACTCACTTTTTTCTCATTTGCCAATAGAACTGCACGGCTTTTATGAAGTGCGTTCGGGCTACCGCACCAGAAAAGACAAACACGAAAAAGATATATCGATTATGGAAAACCGTCTCCAGCTTGAATTATCTTCAAATCTCAGTTGGGCAGACCTCAACGTCAAGGCCGATGTGCTCGGTGATTTGGTAACAGAAAAAGCCGACTTTGACCTCCGCGAAGCATATATGTTCACTATGCCGTTTGATTTTATGGACTTAAAAGTCGGCAGGCAAATCCTTACATGGGGCACCGGCGACCTCATCTTCATTAACGACCTCTTCCCCAAAGACTGGCAGTCATTCTTCATCGGCAGGGACAGCGAATATCTGAAAGCACCGTCCGATACCGTCAAGGTCAGCTTCTTCAGTAACCTTGCAAATCTCGATATTGTTTACACTCCCCAATTTGACCCGGACCGATTTATAAGGGGTGAGCGTATTTCGTACTGGAATTCAAATCTCGGCAGACTGGCAGGCCGCGATGCAATAACCCATACCAACAAACCCGACAGATGGTTCCGTGATGACGAAATCGCCGTTCGACTATACAGGAATATCAACAATTATGAATTTGCTCTTTACGGCTATCGCGGCTACTGGAAAAGCCCCGCCGGCCAAAATGCCGCCGGGACTCAGGCGCTCTTTCCTGACTTAAATGTTTACGGTGCCAGTGTCCGCGGCAATGTCGGCAAAGGCATAGGCAATCTGGAATTTGGCTATTACGAATCCGCTGATGACACCGGCGGTCAAAACCCACTCATCGGCAATTCCGAGGTGAGATATCTGGTTGGCTATACGCAGGAAATCGGAAAGGATTTCACCGCAGGTCTGCAGTATTACGTTGAACAGATGCTGGATTATGGTCAGTATAAGCGTAATCTCACGACCGGCCCTGCTCGTGACGAATTCAGACATCTTACAACGCTGCGCTTGACAAAGCTTTTGATGGGCCAGAACCTGCGGTGTTCGCTTTTTACCTACTATTCGCCAACGGATAAAGACGTTTATATGCGGCCGAACGTAAATTACAAAATCAACGACAATTTGGCTGTGGAGGTCGGTGCTAATGTGTTTTTTGGCGACTATCCACACACCTTTTTCGGCCAGTTCCGGAACAATACAAATATATACACGGCTCTGCGTTACAGTTTCTAAGCGCATCTGCTTGAAGCCTAAATTTGCTAATTTTCTTGACTGGTTGTCCTGGTTCGTTTTTAATATTCCCTGTTTATGGGGGAAACTTATTTTTGGAAGGTACAGAAAAATGAAAGTCAGCAAGCGAGCCCAGGCCGTACCGGCATCGGCAACGTTGGCAGTTAGCGCACGGGCCAAAGAACTAAAGGCCCAAGGCCAGGATATAGTCGCGTTCGGTGCAGGCGAGCCGGACTTCGATACCCCCGATTATATTAAGGACGCTGCTATAAAGGCATTGAAAGCAGGCCGGACGAAATACACCGCCGCCGTCGGTGTAATCGAGCTAAGAACCGCCATCGCCGAAAAGCTGCAGAGGGAAAACGGCCTCAAATACACTCCCGACCAAATCATTGTCAACATTGGTGGTAAGCACTCAGTCTATGAGTTGATGCAGGCGGTCCTCGACCCTGCTGACGAAGTTATCGTCGGCACACCGTACTGGGTAACATATATAGAGACAATAAAGCTTGCCGATGCTACACCCAGAATTATTCAAACCGACAAAGCCAACAGCTACAAAATCACGCCGGAGCAGCTAAAAGAGGCAATCACCGGAAAAACGGCTATGCTCGTAATTAATTCACCGAGCAACCCAGGTGGTTTTACTTATACGCCCGAAGAGCTGGCCGACCTTGCAAAGGCACTTGAAGGCACAGATGTGATGGTGCTTTCAGACGAAATCTACGAAAAACTCATCTACGGTGATACTAAATTTGTCAGCTTTGCATCGCTAAGCGAAGATGCCTACAATAGAACCATAACCCTAAATGGCTTTAGTAAAACCTTTGCGATGACCGGCTGGCGCCTCGGCTATACGGCAGGGCCCCTCGAAGTCATAAAGGCAATGGGCCGGCTGCAATCGCATACGACTTCAAATCCCGTGACCTTCGCTCAATATGCGGCAATTGCTGCGTTTGACGATACCGGTGGCACAGCAGAGAAAATGCGCATAGAATTTGAGCGCCGCGGAAAATATATGGCCCAGCGACTAAACAGCATCAAAGGCGTCCGGTGTTGCGAACCTACCGGCGCTTTTTATTGTTTTCCTGATGTCTCAAGCCACTATGGCCGAAATATTAATGGCGCGAAAATCAACGGCAGTATAGACTTCGCAAAAGCACTTTTGGAACAGGCAAATGTCGCCCTCGTTCCGGGTTTGCCGTTCGGCTGTGATAATAACGTCCGGCTCTGTTTTGCCTGCTCAATCGAACAGATTACCGAAGGTTTGGATAGATTGGAGAAATGGCTCAGTTAATAAAAACCAGAAAATACGGTGCCTTATCCGGCTGGCCCAAACTACACCTTTTTCGGATTTCTTTTATTTTATAGCCAACACCTGTATCTCCTGTATCGTCTAACTACTATGGTCGGTGATAGGGTGGGTTTGCATTCCGTTTTCGGAGATGTGAGTGCGACATAGGTCGAAAAGACAGATAAAAGACATCCGTGAAGGACAGCGAGAGGCCTGGGAGGCAATAATATGTCGAAACTACAAGTTAATTTACCGCTTTTTGGCATATTTGACTTCTGACGCAAGTCTTGCTGAAGACCTGACGCAGGAGACCTTCGTCTCCGCCTGGGCCAACATCACCCGTTTCAAAGGCCGAGCATCGTTGGGAACGTGGCTGCACAGGATTGCTTATAACAAATTCATTGACTCCAGACGCAGCCTCGAACGCAACACCGCTTCGATGGCCGGATTGCAGAAAGCGGGCCGCGATGTACCAGAGACTTTGAATCCGTTGCACCGACTCATGGCTGACGAGCACTCGCGCCTTCTATATGAGGCGATACACAGGCTGGAGTCGTTCGAGTATGTAGCGATTGTGTTACATTATATTCAGGGCCTTAGCTTTCGTGAGATGGCCAAGGTCTTAGACGAACCCGTTGGGACCGTCAAGTGGCGAACGAGCCGGGCATTGAAAAAATTAAGGATATTTTTGACTGGCAGGGTATAACTATGAAAGGAAATCAGGAACAAAAGAGGAAGGACACTACATTGAAATCGCTAGAGGCAGAGTTGCGTAATCTTCCGGAAGTGGAGGTTCCCGAAACGCTTGAAGCGAGACTTTTGGCAGCAATTCCGGTTAGAGGACCGAAGGCGTCTGTGGAGCAGCGAGCTAAGCGGCATCCCGGACTGTGGGACTTTGGGGTAACTACGGCTGCGGCAATCCTGATTTTGGCGTTGATGTTAACGGTAAATTATGGCCTATCCACCCCCTCGCAGACCTTGTTGACGAAATTCAAAGATACATCGCTTTGCTATACTGGATGGGAGCAAAACAGCCTTCTGTACGACCAAAATAACACACTTATTGAGGATACCAATTATACGAATTGCAATGACCTACGGTAAAGCAGGACGAGCTTCTATGCGAAAACTGAAAAGTGAGGGACATCCTACAACCCCCAACCCTGTGTTTTGCCTTTTGCAGGAACTGTGAGATATTGGGGCTTAATCTTGACGATATATAGTTTGGGTTTTATTATTGGGATGTGACGCTAATATCGGTTAAGGAAAAAGCAAATGGAAAACGAAGGAATCATAGATGAAACGGAAATTATACGTGAGACAGGTATCGGCTCACAAAGCCAACAGGCAAAAATTTCTAAACTGGCAGTGGCCTCTATGGTCTTTGGAATACTCGGCCCTCTTTCCGCAGGGGCTTTGTGGATAGTATCGTTTAGCGACTTTTTGACTATAGGAAGCCCCCGTATAATAACCTTTTTTTCTTGCAGTCTGGCGTGGATATTAGGTCTCGCATTAGGAATAAAATCACTTGAGCAGATAGAGAACAGTGAAGGACTGTTGCTTGGAAAAGAGTATGCTATGGTAGGAATTTTCGTTTCTGCGGTTTGGATGGCTTTGGTTTTAGTGGGTCTTCTTATGCCCGCGGTTTTTTCCGTTAATAGCTGAATGTATCGATTTCAGGCTTTATAAAACAGGTTATTGAAAGATGGGAAAGAATAGAAAAATGGCTGAATCAATAAACCCCGTTAGAAATTCCAAAGGGGACAGGAATATGGGACAAAAACCGAAGATTTCTAATGAGGTAAAAGCAAAAAAACGTGCTGCCTTGACCGGCTGGCCAATGGTCTTAGGCTGGCTGGCAATGCTAATCTTCGCCTGCCACGCCTCTACGCATATGGTTGGTGCCGGCGATACCTGGGTCGCGGAGGCATGCGGACGACATTTTGTCAATCACAAGGTAGATACTGTTGAACCGTTCAGTGCAAACTCACACCACGCAGGACCAACAGAAGAAGAGATAAAAACCTGGCCTGACTGGGCCCAATGGATTACACACAAAGTCGGCCTTAAAACAGTTAAGTACTGGCATCCTACCGGCTGGGTCAACCAGAACTGGCTCACACATGTTATTTTTTACTTATTGACGCCAAAAGAAAACGCCCAGGACAGCGAAACTT
This sequence comes from uncultured Pirellulales bacterium, assembly GCA_964597535.1. Classification (GTDB taxonomy): domain Bacteria; phylum Planctomycetota; class Phycisphaerae; order Sedimentisphaerales; family Anaerobacaceae; genus CAZQYB01. The sequence continues at coordinate 11,862 of CAZQYB010000015.1, forward strand.
ATTCATTTAACGCGTTGGTTTACTGGAAGTTCGCCATTTACATAATTACTATCATTTGTGTTTATTATACGGGCAGACTTTTAGGCGCCAATCCAGCTTTGTGTGCCGTCTTTGCCTGCTTCGCAATGTTCATCGGGCGTTCCTTCTTTGACATCCGGCCGGCAGGTTTCTCAAACCTGCTGGTAGCTGTCTTTTTACTTATACTGGTTCTTACCACCTATCGAAATATATTGTACATCTGGCTCATAGTCCCGGTTGTGGTTTTCTGGTGTAACGTCCACGGCGGATACATATACGCCTTCATAATGCTCATGCCCTTCGTGGCTCTGAACCTTTTAACGAGCATCTCTAAAAAAAGGTTCGTTTCCATCGGCCTAAAGGGTGTGTACCACACCATAGCAGCCGGTTTTGTCGCATTTATCGCGACGATTGTATTCAACCCCTTTCATTTGACGAACCTGACTCATACCTTCATCGTCAGCGTCAGCAAACATGCTGAGAAGTGGCGCACCGTCAATGAATGGCACCCTTCCTTTGAATGGCGCAATCCTGTCGGCACGAGTTTCCCATTTTTGGTGCTCTACATCTTAAGTATGGGCTTGGCTATGTTCTGGCTCTATAGCCGCCTTCTCAAACCCAGACTCCTGAGAGCACCAAAGAACGAACTCGAAGCGCAGAGAAAACTATTCACAGTTTTATCGAAAATCTTTGGTTGGGCAGCAGCCATATTTATATGTTTGGTCGCGTTTATTGGCTTTTCGTTTCTCAGTCTTAATGCGCTTAGCTTCCTTCTCTGTGCCGTGTTCGTCATCATCCTGTTGCTCAGCGTCTATAAAAGCATTCACTGTATTTATTTGATGGTTCCGCTGACCCTTCTGGCCTTGTGGTCTTCCAATACCGGTGCCCCCTATGCTGGCAGGTACATCTACCCCTTTGTATTGTTGCCTGCCTATGTCATCATACACATTCTGGTTTCGCTGCTCTCAAGAACCATCAAAACCAAACCAAAGAACGTCATCTTCCCGGCGGCAACGGCAGTTGTCAGTCTGTTCTTAATGGTGGCAATATTTAATCCCTTTAAATTTGGGTTTCTGTTTAGCGTTACGGCGAGGCCCCGAAGTTATTTAGACAATGCCATTGTGTCAGAAGAGCTGCAGCAAGAGTTTGAAAAAAGAGAGATGCCGCTTTCCGAAAATGTCACTGTCTCGGTCAAAAAGCCGGGCAGTAAATGGGTGATAACTGATGTAACCGATGAGGCGAATAAGTACTTGGTCAGGAAACCAAAGGGACGCGGGCTGAACATTTACAAGTTTGGGTCGCCTGTTTGGCAAATGGGAGAGGTCTTTCATCTCCGCCGGCCCTGGAAACCACGATATGAAGGCAGGTATCCGTTAAGGTATGTTCATTTATTCAGCATGCTTTGTATTATAAACGTAGTTTCAGTTATCATTTGCTTAGCGTTCCCTTACTTGCGAAGTAGATTTCGTCAGCCGCCGAGCAGAATCGACGAAGAGTCTGACGCCGATATATACCAATTGCCTAAAATTGATTTAGCGTTAATGACCATCGCCGCCCTCACCATCTATATGGCTATTCGTTCGCGCAGATTTATACCGATAGCAGCCATCGCAGCCTGCCCGATTCTGGCAGTGTTCATTGACCAGATGATTCGTACGATTTCGGCAGCATGCAACTTTCATGGCTTCTTACCTACCAACACCTCACAAAATGAGACTCCTCGCAGACAGAATCGTCTGGTCGTCCCGCCGATGCCTCACAACCTGCAGATGTTTTTCACCATCCTTGCCCTCATTGTGGTTGTCGGTTTAGGCACCCAGTGGGCCCTTAAGTTTAAGTGTGTCTATCTTGACCCCTGGCCTACCGACCCAAAACTTAATTCTGCTTTTATGCGGATGACCGCCTCTGATGCCAAACCATTTTGGGCCCTCAAGTTTATAAAACAAAATAAGCTGCAGGGAAAAATGTTCAATTACTGGACCGAGGGCGGCTTCGTCGCCTGGGGGCAACAGCCCGACCCCAACACCGGAAAAACTCCTCTGCAATTATTTATGGACGGCAGAGCACAGGCGGCCTATATGCGCAGGGTCTATGATATTTGGTCCGAAATTATGTTTGGAGGCCCAATCGTCCAAAATATCAAGGCGAGAAAACGTAAATTTACAGCCGACGATTACAGAAAAATCGGAGACTGGATAGACAAACGCCTAAGAAAATACAAGGTCTGGGTGGTCTTAATGCCCGCAAATCAGTTCGATACGCCTTTCCTAAGAAGCCTTCAAAGGCATCCTCAATGGCGTCTTATCTTCTTTAATAACAAGCAAAAATTGTTTGTCGATATAAGAACCCCACAGGCCCAAAAACTTTTTGAGGGCATAAATAACGGAAAAACTCGCTACCCTGATGATTTCTCCAAGAACCTTATTATTGCCTATATCCTGCTTACTAAGGGAGAATCTGTAGAACGGGGACTTGATTGTGCCATCAAAGCCTTCAAACTAAACCCATCACAGGCCCCAATGCAGAAAATAATATTTGATGCGAGAAGATTCTCCAAGCTGATACCTCGTATCAATGAGTTTTGCAAAGGTTATCTCGACGAATTTGAAAAAAATAAGGATAGTTGGGCCAAACAGGATGGATACCACCACAGAATCGTAGCCGCATTGGTCGCAGCCGATTATTTGCAGAAACTCGCCGGACGGCAAGCAAAACTCGCCAAACAGCAAGGAAACACAAAGCTTGCGGAACAGCACACAAAGCTTGGGGAAGAGTACAACACTAAAAGAGGACGATACAAGAAAGAACGAACTGCGGTACTTAAAACAAAAAGGTGGTAACCTGTGACAAAGAATAAGTCGCCGGAAGCTCTGATTGATTCAAACCGGAAAGCTGCTGTTTCTATCAGCGTTTTTTTCCCCTGCTATAACGAACAGGACAATATAACCCGCACGGTGGAACAGGCACTTGCCGTTCTGGAAAAGCTCACCGATGACTTTGAAGTTATTATCGTTGACGACGGCAGTTCCGACTCCACCGGCCAAATCGCCGATAGAATAGCCGACCAAAACAGCACGGTAACAGTAGTGCATCATCCCACTAATCTCGGTTACGGAGATGCCTTACAGTCCGGCTTCAGAGCAGCCACTAAAAAACTTGTTTTTTACACCGACGGCGATGGGCAATTTGATATTGGAGAAATGCCGCCGTTGCTGCCGCTGATTAACCGGTATGATATTGTAAGCTGTTATCGACTAAACCGTCAGGATAACCTGATACGCAAAATCAATGGCTGGGCCTGGACAAAGGTGGTCTGCTTCTTATTTGGTCTGAAAATCCGCGATATCGATTGCGCTTTCAAATTGTACAAAAGAGAAATTTTCGATAAAATCCATTTGGTGAGTACAGGTGCGCTTATAGATACCGAAATCCTGGTTCGTGCTGTTCGAAAAGGTTATACTGTTACTCAAGAGCCGGTGCATCATTATCCGCGAAGGGCTGGAGAACAAACCGGCGCGAACTTAAGAGTAATTTTTCGTGCGTTTAAAGAGCTAATTAAATTACACAGGGAAATCCGAAAAGAAAGCAAAAAGCTAAATTGATGAGCGAAAAACCATAACATAAAACTTAAAATCAAATAAGTTTTTAACCTCAAATTATGCTTTTTAGCTTAACGATATATGAACGAAGAAAAGGTTAATCTGTTCATCTACGGGTCGTTGCGCGACCGCAGAATCTTCCAATCTGTCAGTGGCCTGAGTTTTACCAGAAAACCTTCTAAAATCAGCAACGAGACTCTTTGGGCTGAACCCGCCTTGCTGCCGGGCTACAAAAAGGTCAGCACGGACAATGTTTACTTCTATGCCATCGTAGCTCCATCTTCAAGAATTGACGGCTTAATAATCTACGATGTACCTGCCCAGGCAATGCTTGAAATCGACAGATACGAGGGAAGACGCTACGACAGAGAAACCGTCCGGGTCAACACCGCTAAAGGTCCTGTCGAAGCCCGGGCATACCTGGCAACAAACGAGTCAATGAAAAAACACTTCGGCGACAGGTTCCATGTCAACTTGATACACGAACTGTGGCTGCGAAAACGCATTGAAAAATTTATCAAAAAGCGTACTCGCCCCGGCGAACAAACCGCCGATGCCGAATTGGAACGTCGAGCCGACAGAGAACTGCTTGCGACCACTGAACGGGATTTGGTTATCAGCCATTATGGCAGGGACACGCCCAGCGACTATTATCTCGAACATGAGCTCGACAGACCCCGCCCAAGCATAAAAAAATTATATAATGACAGGGATGCCCAACCGTTCATTGAGAATTATTTGGCCTTAGTTATAAAACAAGTCTTGCTCAATCAGTTTGATGAAAAAATTCAGTCCCGATACCGTTTTGACCTCGAGCATATGCAAGTCTCAGAAAGGTATTTCAAACGTTCAGTTAGTCTTCTTGTGGCCCTGCGGATGATAAATGCGAATAGCCCTGCCGCCGACCTCATCATTGAACAATCGCTTGAGACGATGCCATACGAAAAACACGACCTGATTGACTATGTCAAATATGCTGTCAAGGCGGCCGACAGCATTTTTGACGCACGCGTAGCTCGTGCACACCTTGACCGGATTCGTTCCAACTTTCAACTGGGCGTCGTCCCACTCGGAGCTGAGATTGAGTTGAGCAATCTCGGCCCTGCAGCCGTTGAGCCACAAAGGAGTATCCAAAAAAGGTTTGACCCACTATATGATGGCTTCAAGTATTTCTATGATTTCCGCTTGGACGTCTTGTCTTGGAAACTGGGCGGATATGTTGATGACCACACCGGCTCGACTGACCAGGCACGCCGCTCTGGCTTTTTGGAGCTTGCACCGGGAAGGCTCAACATACTCGGAGAACTGTCCCGGCCCGCTACCGCAGACCCTTGGTTGTTAAATCAGTTAGTACGCGAAACCACACTTTTCTATGGCGTACGTCCACACAGCTTGCATTTATCCTTTCAGCTTCGAAAGAATCAGATCGGCAATCAAAGTGTTCTGCCATTAGGTTTTGTCAAGTGCCTGCTTGTCCTCGGCGGCGGACCCGAACGAAAACGCACCGGCAGACTCTGGGTTTCAAGAATGGCCTACGATGAGATTACACAGCGAGAGCACGGAGAAGAACTTGTCTTCGCCAGAACCAGTAAACGCAGGTGGTACCTGAGTGAAGGCGAGATTGGTGATAAACCCCCGGCCCAGGCAACAACATACATCCAACAGTACAAATTCATTCGGCTGGAGCCAAGAGCAAATTATGAGCCCTTAATCTTATGCCTAAAAGGCCTGCAATTGGCTTACAACCCGGGTGATTATTTAACTGCCGAACAGCTAAAGCACAGCAAAAGATTACGGCGCGAGTACGAGGAGTTGAAAAGCTGGGCCGCCGAACCTACCGAAATCAGCCCCCAGACGATAGGCCGATTCGTTAAGACTGTCCAATCTGGCTTGATGAGTGAAATGCACCGCAGGCCTGCTCACAAACTCCACTACATCGATTGGGCCTTAAGTGCTGTTGACGTGCAATTGCGTATGTTTAACAAACAGCTAAAAAATACCGCAGAACTATAGTGTAAAATCCAACCAAAACACAAAACCATCAGAATGATACTTTGAAAAGTGTTACCTGCTCCCTTTACGCCCTTATGTACACGCTCTCTTGCCTATATTCTTCAACTAAAGTCTCAATAAGTTCTCTCACGGAGATGATTTCGTCTACTCGACTCGCGTTAGCTCCCGCAAAAGCAAATCCTTCTTCAAGGTTACCTTTTTTCGCATTGGTTAGTGCACGAGCAATGCAATATGGCACATTCTTAAAATCACAGCTTTTCAGACACTTCCAGGGACATTTGAAAGGCTCCTTAACTCCTGACGAGACCCTCTTAAGAAACTTATCCTGTATGGCTCTTCCCGGCAAACCAACAGGACTGTCAATTATGACAATATCTTCTTTCTTACAATTCAAATATGCCTCCTTGTATTCCGTCGAAGCATCACACTCATACGTTGCAACGAACCTGGTCCCCATCTGCACTCCCTGAGCGCCTAACTGCATAAACTTATGAATGTCCGAACCTGTATATATCCCTCCGGCAGCGATTACCGGAATACTTTTATTGAATTGCTCTTGGTACGGCTTTAGCGCAGAGACCACTTCCGGCAGTATCTTTTCTAACGCGTGGTCAGGATTGTCGAGATGCTCTTTTTTGAAACCGAGGTGCCCACCAGCTAATGGGCCTTCTACAACCACAGCGTCGGGGATGTGAGAGTACTGCTTTGCCCATGACCTAAATATAATTTTAGCCGCTCTGCCGGAAGATACTATAGGAACAAACTTGGTGGACAGTTCTCCCAATCTATCCAGTGGCAATGTTTTAGGAAGCCTTATTGGAAGCCCCGCACCAAGAAAAAGTATATTTGCCCCTTCGTCCACAGCACATTGTACAAGGTCATCAAAATCTGAAACGGCGACCATTATATTTACACCGATAATACCGTCTGTCTTGGCTTTTGCCTTTCTTATTTCTTTCTGCAAGGCTCTTCTGTCCGCCTCTCTGGAGTTTGTATCCCAGTCAGGTTCAAACTGACCAATTCCAGCAGCAGCAATAACTCCGATACCACCGGCATTTGCAACAGCCGAGGCTAAACTCGATAAAGAAATGCCGACCCCCATTCCTCCTTGCACAATCGGTATATTAGCTTCCAAATCGCCTATTCGCAGTGTTGGCATTTTTTCACAACTCATATATTATCTCACCTGCCATTCCAGGGCTTTGCAAAATGTGGAGTATTTGAATTTGCTTTGACTATAAGGCAAGACAGCTCTTTTGAGAAGTTAAAAATTTGAAAGGCGAAAATAAAGTGCATCCGCAGGCTATCGACACTCTAAATTCTGTTGCACACCGAGCGCTCAGGGAAATTCCGAAGTTGCTCACATATGGCCAGCATATTTGGGGTTCTTTCGGGCATAGACGATAATCAGATTTGCCGTCGCAGGCATGGAAGAGACTGCTGTTTCCTCATCGTTCAAAGGCACAGCCGTCTTGTTGCCTCCACTTTGCACTCCACTTTCCATATCCCTTTCCTGAACAGAAAAGAGATTCGTGGTTTTCACGACACAATCTTCAGCTTGAGGAAGCGCGTACTGTGACCGCACACGGACGGCCCTTTTCACCTTGCCCAGTCTCGTACTCGACCTTCTGGCCTTCACGGAGCGATACTCTGCCCTCCGACTGGACCTCCGAGTGGTGCACAAACAAATCGTCACTGCCATCGTCGGGAACAATAAAACCGTATCCTTTCCGTTCATTGAACCACTTTACTGTACCTGTATTCACGTGCTCTTCTCCTTGGGCCTTCGTATGGCCTTTCACAAAAAATCCTCGTCTTTTGTTCAGAGTATGCCCCGCGGCCGCTACCGGATACTCCTTGTCGAACCCCTATTGAACCAAAACAAAAAACGCAAGTAAACAAATATATAAAATATTCCAGCCCAATCCGCTTATCGTTCTTGGATTCTTTCTCTGCGTTATCAGCATTCTCTGCGGTAAGAATATGCGATAGAAAATCAAAAAGGCAAAAGTCTTAAATTATTGCCTTTATGTTTTCGATAGCAAACTTCACTATTTCATTATGGTCGAACGCTAAATCCTTCGGCAATTCTTCTATATCGAACCATCGTGCCTTTGCTGCATCGTCGCCGGCTTTTATTTTAGTGTGTCCCTTTGTCACAACGCCCATAAATGCGACCGTAATTTGCCTTCCCCGCGGGTCCCGGCCAACAGTGCCGAAGACGCGCATCTGCTCAAGTTTTATATTGGCCAGGCCGGTTTCTTCTGCCAGCTCTCTCGCCACCGCATCTTCCAGTTCCTCATCAATCTCCACAAATCCGCCGGGCAGTGCCCATTTGCCTTTGAACGGCTCTTTCTTCCGCTCGATAAGCAGCAGTTTAGCTTTGTTTTTGAAAAAGCCAAACACCACAGCATCAACCGTTACCATCGGCCTCGGCCAATCGTAAATGTACTTTCCCTTTTTACCCATACTTCAAATAAACGCTTGGACTGCGTTTTGCTATTTGTGTCTTTGCAGTTCACAGTATAGACCCCGTGCCGGCCTATGTCTAACCGAAAATACCGGAAATCAAGGTGCAAAAGAACATAAAAAGAGCCGGCTAAGAATAATAGCCGGCCCTTCTGTTTCTTCGAAAACCGCTCTCATCCTATTGATTCTTTAACGGCTTCTATGAATTTCTGCCATTCGTCTTCGGGTATCATCTCTCTTAGCTCGTCATATTCAAGCCAAATCTCATCAAGCCATTTGAGTATTTCATCGATGTCAATGGGCTTGACCTGGCGCTGGCTGTGCTCGAAATGCAAGTAGTCAGGATAGTTAATGACAGGCCAACAATAGTAAGTTTCTTTCTGAGCAACATTTTGCTCTCTCCTAAGAAGGGTTTGTGGGATTTGGGGTTATCTTCGTTTTTTGAAGGCCAACGCTCCAACTGATAAAAGCAAGAGCGTTGCCGGCTCCGGTATTACAACTAAGTTCATGTGCGAGTACTCGTCGAACGTCACCTCATTAATCCTAAAAGCCGAGTGGTCCGACAAAAATCCTGTGACTTCCCAGCCGTCGTAGGCGAAGTCGTATCCGAAAATATTCACGGTGCTTGACTCCGAGAACGATGGCGACGCCAAGGAAACATCTCCACCATATATGTTAAGCCATGACGAGTCCATCACCCAAAATGTCCCCTGCACGCTCCCATCATATATATTGACCGTGCTCCAGTCAGAAAGGCCCATGCCAGCGTGAATTTGCCCTCCATACATGTTAAACGTGCTTGAGTCATTGGGGAGTACCGCCCCTATGCTGCCCCCCCACATATCAACAGTCGTTTGGTCCGGTGGCGTGTCATACACAAAAACGTTGTCATAAAGGTCATCATCCTCAATAACGTCGTCGGAGGTGAATGTTATACTTACTGCGCGTAGATTGCTTGAAGTAAGGATGACGGCAACTGCTGCCAGAAGATAAATTTTCGTTTTCATAATCAGTCTCCTTTCGATGTTTGGTAAATGGTTTATACAGATATTATTATATTATAATTACCGGTTTTATGCAAGTATTTTCGGGAAAGCAAGCCGCCGAAGGCAAGCAACAAAAGTGTGGCTGGTTCTGGAATTAAAGTAAGGTGGGCGTAGTCACTGGGGAAACACTCGTCAAAAATAAAACTGGAGCCATCTAACAAGAAGCCCGTTAAAACCCTTTCGCCATCATAGTCAAAACCGTAGCCGTAGATATTCACATTGCTTGCCTCAGAGAAAATTGGAGAATTGATAACATGAAGGTCGCCGGCGTAAATATTGAGGGTGGCAGAGTGGTACACGTCTAGGTATTGAAGTGATAGCCCACCCCCGTATATGTTCACTGTGCTTGAATTATTGGTAGAAATGCCCCATAATATATCACCTGCGTAGACATTCACGATGCTGGAATCAAAGGTATGCATAGCTTGTATGCTGCCGCCGAACATATCAACGATTGTGTCGTCATTGTATATGTACACGTTGTCCCACTCTTCGCTGGGTAGTATCTGGCCGCTGGAAGTAAAGGTCTTATCCAGCACGGCGTGAGCCCGACCTCCTGTCAAAACGACAATAACTGCGGTCAATAGTAATAATTTAGTTTTCATAATTCGCCTCCTTTGCGCGCTCGCTAAATGGGTTATGTAGATACTATTATATTATAATTACCGGTTTTATGCAAATGGTTTCCGTCAATAGTGTATGCTTGAGACAAACTTGGCTTTTTGTGCTTGCTGATAATAAAGACAGATTTGTTGGCATAAGCCATGTGGCCAGTGAAAATGAGGCACAACAGGACAATAACAAGTTTCTTTCCGAGTTCCATTTTATTCTCCTCAAGGATTGGTAAGTATGTTCCTTTCAATTACGATTTCTTATGAGTAATCCACCCAAGCCTAATAGTAATAATGTCATGGGTTCCGGAACCACGTGGAGTTGAGGGATACAATCATCATCATAAAATTCAAAGGAAAAGAGTGTCCCATCATTTAGGTATTTGCCTTCCAGCCACGGGTCATTGTGGGCACCATCGGGAGGATGGAATGTTACATCATAGGCGAAAAGATAGACCAAGCTGTCAGGGAAACAAGCCAGTTCATTCAATGTGCCACCATAAATATTTACCACTACATTATTGCCAGTCCACAGCCCTCCAATCTCTCCGCCAAAGATATTGCCGATGCTGCTATCCTGGAATTCGAGTTTACCCATTTCACCTCCTAAGACATCCAGTTGTGCATAATTGATTACCCAGACTTCGGCGTAATAGGGGTCGTCATCATCGAACGTATTGTAACCGCTATCAAAAACCAGATCGGCCTTGACCAGGTGGCTTCCGAGTAAAAATATCATCGCCATTAGTGTTATGATTTTCGTTCTCATAATAAGCCTCCTTTCGATGTTTCGTGGGTGGTTAATGCGGATAATATTATATTACAATTGCCGGTTTTATGCAAGTGGTTTCTGGAAATGAGCCCACCTAAGACCACCAGAACCAAAGTACAGGGTTCGGGGACTATATTTATGTGTGAATAACTAGCTTCTGTATAAAACGAAAACGTAAATGGTGTATCATTACTATAATACGTCCCTTCTATCCACCCCTCATCCCCAAGCCCACCGGTGGGATGATAGGTGACATCGTAGGCGTAAAGATAGGCTTGGCTGTCCTCCCCAGCAGCGAATATATCGAATGCAGCACCGTGGATACTAACAGTGGTGGTATCTTGGATGTACAAGCCAGATAATATCTGCCCGTCATATAAGTTAGCTGTTGCGAAATCGGTTAGCTCCAGTTTGCCCATCGAACCGCCCAAAACATCCAAATGGGCATCGTTGATTACCCAGACTTCGGCGTAATAGGGGTCGTCATCATCGAATGTATTGTAACCACTATCGAAGACCAGATCGGCCCTGACCAAGTGGCTTCCAAGTAAGAATATCATCGCCATTAGTGTTATGATTTTTGTTTTCATAATAAGCCTCCTTTCGATGTTTCGTGGGTGGTTAATGCAGATACTATTATATTATAATTACCGGTTTTATGCAAGTGATTTCTGGAGAGGAAGACGCCGAGACCGAGAAGTAGGAACGAAGTCGGTTCGGGAATCAGCGTGACGTTTGAATAAGTCTCGGGCGAAAGAAAGTCAATACTGAAAGGGCTCTCGTCACCCCAATGGCCTGTTACAAAGCCATATCCATATGTACCCCCGGTGTCTGATTTTGAAAGGCCGTAGCCAAAAATGTTGATAGTGCCATCGGGAGCGGAGATGTAATCGGATACGAGGCCCGCATGTAAGTTAACGTTGCCTGACATGAGAGCATCTACATAAACCGCGCTGCCGCCATACATGTTTGCGGTGGCGAAGCTCCCTCTGGCGGAGAGGGACGAGACTGTCCCCGTGCCGGAAAGGTTTACACTTGCCGAGTCCAAGGCCCAGAGGATATATACTTCCCCTCCTAAGACGTTTGCGGTGCTGAATTCGCGGGCGTCGAGTGTGCTTACGTAACCGGCAGTCACGTTTACCGTGCTTTCGTCGTAGGTTCCGATGCTATCAGCACTGCCGCCGAGCATATCAACGATTGTGTCGTCATTATAGATGTACACATTTTCCCACTCTTCGCCCGGCAGGATTTGGCCGCTGGAGGTGAAGGTTTTGTCCGGCAGCGCGTGAGCCCGACCTCCTGTCAAAACGACAATAACTGCGGTCAATAGTAATAATTTAGTTTTCATAATAAGCCTCCTTTCGATGTTTTGTGGGTGGTTATTGCAGGTACTATTATATCAAAATTGTCGGTTTTACGCAAGTGGTTTTTGGAATCAACGCAGATACAATTACTGTTTACAGCGCGTACAGACAACGTCTCGCGAAATTCCCCGGAATGGGTATGGTAGAGCTGCATTTTTATTGTGCCTTCTAATTCTGGTAAAGCTACCAAATCTAATCTCAATTATGCGCTCTTTTCGGCCTTTTCGGCGCAACTTGCTCGTTATCCGCTAATAAGATGCGCAAAAGCCGGCCTCTGTTCCATTAAATTTATTCTTTCTCGCCTTTTTCCTGATTATTTTCCATAAAATCCGAATTTCCCCGCAGAAACCCCGTACTATTCACTACTCAAACAAAAAAGCTGGCCCGCCTGAAGTTGCTTAAGCTCACCAGCTCCCAGGCAGTCCCAACAACCAGAGCGGAGCTTATCTTAGCGCAAACCTTTGGTAAGCCGACATATTAAAGCCGTATCTGCCGGCTGGAGTGTTGGTTGCTTTTCTTGAAGAGGTTTTCGAAAAAACTCAACAGTCGTAAGCAACAAAACCAATTGCTTAAAATCCCTTTTTTGCTTACAATTAGCCACCGATGCCGAAAAGTTTTAAGAACATCCTTGTAATCAAGCCCAGCTCGCTGGGCGATATAGTCCTGGCTTTGCCGGCCCTCACGGCCCTGCGTAAAAGCTTTCCCGACGCCAAAATCAGTTGGCTCATCCGCCCCGAGTTTGCACCGCTGCTTGAGAATCATCCTCACTTAACCGACATCATCATTTTCGACCGCAAATTCCTCGGTAAGGCCTGGTACAATCCACGTGCCTTCGGTTCGCTTCTGGCGCTTATCGGGCGCCTGCGGCGCAGCAAATTCGACCTCGTAATAGACCTGCAGGGCCTTTTTAGGACCGCCTCTTTTGCCTGGCTCTCACGCTGCAAAAAACGTTTCGGAATGACAGCGGCCAGAGAGTTTGCTCATATTTTTTATACGCACAAGATTCCCCAGGACAAGGATTGTATACATTTGGTTGACTACTACTTAAAGATAATCCAGGCCGCCGGGGCTTCCGAGACACAGGTGCAGTTCGTGTTACCTGCAAACCCTGCCGCTGCCGATTCGGTTAACGAGATATTAACCAGTCACGGCATCAACGCTGCCAATTATGCGGTTTTTGTACCCGGCTCCGCCCACGGGGACAAGTGTTGGCCTCTCGAGCGTTTTGCCGCTTTAGCCAATAAAGTTTCATCACAGTTTGGTTTACACATAATCGCTACCGGCACAGCTTCCGAAAAGTGTATAGTTGAAAGCCTGGAAAACCTAGCCGATGTCTCGATAGCGAACCTTGCCGGCCAAACTTCTCTCATCGAGCTGACGGCTTTACTAAAAGCTGCAAAGCTGGTGGTAAGCAATGATACCGGCCCGGGCCATATCGCAGCGGCCCTGGATACACCCACGGTCTTGATATTCGGCCGCTCCAACCCCGCCCGCGTTGCCCCATACCGAAAAAAACACTGCATCGCGGCGATTGAACCGAACGGCAGGGGGCTAAAGGCCGACAGCAGCAACCCGAAACATAATATTAAAGCTCTAACTGTCGATGACGTATTTCAAAAGGTATGTGAGCAAATGAGAAGGTGAAACCGTCTATCACCCCAACCATCCCAATACTCTGTTGGGGGTCAAGATGTCCCCGCCTGCCCTGCAATTCTCAGGCAGCGGTTCTCTGACCAGTGTGCCTTCAAAGACGTTTCTGACACAGATAGGCGTGGAAGGAGTGGAAGAAAAACGTCTGCACCTCAAGGATATCCATGCCTGCGCTCTTGATCCCGGCCTCTAACTGCCCCCACGTGAATAGATACCTCGGTTCATCAAACAAAAGTACTCCCCCCGGCTTAAGCACTCTCGCCACTTCACCAAGCGCTTTTTTCCACTCAGCAATATGATGCAGCACTCCAAATATAAACACCGCATCGCACGTACTACTCTCACACTCTATACCTCTCAGGTCGCCGACAAGAAACTCTACATTCAACCTTCGCCTTTGCGCTAAGCGCACTTGCTCCGGCATATAGTCGAACGCTATTACCTGCGATGGATGATATTCATTAACAATCAGCTCGGTGCTGTACCCGCTGCCGCACCCGGCATCCATAATAACACCATCTTCAAGATGAATATCCCTTTTCTCTAAGTGCTTCTTGAATATCCTGAACTCGATATGCTTCTGTAACCATCGGCGCAGCGGATTATTCATCGCCAGAAA
>CAZQYB010000016.1:0-25762 GCA_964597535.1 uncultured Pirellulales bacterium
CGGATATGTGGTCGGCGACTTTGTCGGGATGGCCCATCGTTACGGACTCACTGGTGAAGAGGTACTTGTCGGTGTCACAATTAGGATTGCGGTGGATAGACTTTTTTGCCATTTGCGATTTTTCCTTTTAACAGTTCATAGTTTATAGACTACGAGCCATCGTTGAGTCTCCAATCATATCCTATATATTTAACGGAATAGTTCTGCCTTTCAAGGAAAAATGTGTCCTGCTCAGAAATATAGTTGGTGATGAAATTTAAGATAGCTCTTATTATCGGCGGCTGGTCTTTAAACTTTTTGCCTGTGGCGTATTTACTGCCGAACTCTTTGCCAAACCAGGTTGGTTGAAGTATGGCCGAAAGATAGACTCTTTGTTTCTTTCTGTCTATTTTGAATGCGCGGTTGCTGGATAGGAATTTTTTAGTCTGGTCGTCCAACTGCTTATCGAGTTTGTATCCGTAATACGGCTCATTGCGCAAAGGCGGGCTGGACAGGGTGGCGCGGAATAGGGTAAAGAATACTCGTGGTTCGTCGAACTTTTCGCGAAAGAACCGCCGTTCAATTCCCCTGAGGGTAAATTCCTCATTCTTTACGATGAACTTTTGTTTGCTTATGCCCCCGATATCTTTGTCAATGTATCTGACACTGGAAGGAGGCCACCGAAAAATGCGCTCCCATCGCGAAGACTTAATGGGATAGTTATTGACAATTATCTTTAGCATGTTCATGTTATATGCGTTGACCCAGAAGGCGATTTTATCCTCTTTTGGCCAAGAGTTATATTCATTCGGGTCGAGTTTGGCAAATTCGTCGAGGATTTTTTTCAACTTCGGTCTGTTTCGCTTGAGCATTTTATAGTTAACCATTCCTTTATCGTTGACAAAGTTAGTTAGGATGTCGGCACACTTGTCGTGAAAAGAAACTTTTGGGGAAGGTTTAACCTCGTTAGGTTCGACTTTATTGGGTTCAACCCCAGGGATGTTGACCTCGTTGGGTTCAACCTCAGGGATTTTGACCTCGTTAGGTTCAACATCAGGGATTTCGACCTCGTTAGGTTCGGCCTCAGGGATTTCGACCTCGTTAGGTTCGGCCTTGAGGGGCTCGACCCTCGGCGATTCAAGCTTTGGAGGTTCGGGCTTTACAGGGGGGCAGCCGATAATAAAAGGCAATACAATCAGCGAAGTTACAAAAACTAAAAACGTAAAGCGAAAGGCAAAAAACTGAGGAGCTTCAAATTCAACAGTTCTTAGTTTTTTGTTTTTAGCACCTGGTTCTGCAAAACTCATTCTCTTACCTTCCGATAAATAATGACGTAAAGTCTCATCTATAAAGATTACTTCATTTTATATTCATATAAAACATCATGCAATCCCGGTGTGCCGGGACAGTGATATGCTAATTGTTTTTATCGTATTTTTACAGAGAAAACTTAATTTTAGGCGAAGTGTTTTACGGGAGAAAGCGGATAAGATGATAATTAGCCCTTTAAGACGGCCAAAGGAACCATCCGAGCGACGGCCTTGGCCCAGCCGCATTCGACAACAATTCGCACAACCTCATCAATATCCTTGTAAGCGTCCGGAGCCTCCTCCTTTATTCTGTGCCTGTTGCCGGTGATGAGCTTTACACCTTCCATACTGCGCCTGAATTGTTTATCACTAATTAGGGCTGATGTAATAACTTTGCCTCTGCGAACTTTTCCAAGAGCGGCGGTGCGACTCATCACTCTGCCGGCTCCGTGGTTGACGGAACACAAAGATTCGTCGGAATTTCCAGTTCCAACAAGGAGAAAACTTGCGGTACCCATTGAGCCGGGTGTTATTATCGGCTGGCCGGTTTCTGCGAAGACGGTTGCAGCCATACGCCTGCCTCCGAAGGCACGAGTGGCACCTTTGCGGTGCACCCAAAGCCGATTGCCCTGGTGTGTTTCGAGCTTTGCCATATTGTGGGCGACATCATAGACAAGCGGCATTGGTGTCGGGCCGAACATTCTGTTAAAGCAGCGCCTCACAAGCAGGGCCATAATATGTCGATTAGTGAAGGCGAAATTGGCGGCTGCCCCCATTGCAGCGATGTAGTCTTTACCGGCTTTGGTGTCTATGGGAAGAAAACTGAGCATTTTCCTGCGGTCGGCCATTTCCAGTCTTCTGGCGGCTATGCTCATATATTCATCAGCGACTTCATAACCGAATCGGCGAGAGCCGGAATGTATCATTACAACGATTTGGTTTTCAAAAAGACCGAAAGTTTTCGCCGGGGCCTGGTCAAAAACTTTTTGAACATATTGGATTTCGATGAAGTGGTTTCCGCCGCCGAGTGTGCCGAGCTGATTAGCACCTTTTTGTATTGCAGCAGAAGGCACTACAGACAGGTCAGCGGGCATACAGCCGTTCTCCTCGATTCTTTTGATGTCCTCGGCGAACTCATCGAGGTCGAATGCCTCCCAGGCTCGATGGCTGATTCTTTGTGCGAGCGTTGGCACAGAGCCGACACCTTTATTGATAACAGCCTCAATGCAGGTTTTGTCCAGCATTAAATTGGCCTTGCCTTCACCAAGTGGGATATCGCGGGCGATAGAAGCGGCGATTTTGTCGGTATCGATGTCGCCTTTGGCGAAGGGTGTGCGTAAGAGCCGCATCCCGCAATTGATATCGTAACCGACGGCAGCAGGCATTATAGCGTTGTCCAGTCCCACAACGGCTCCGATGGGGATGCCAAAGCCGACGTGGATATCAGCGGTGGCAAGGACTTTTTTCGCCGGCGGCAAAGAGGCAGCATCGCGGAGCTGTCGGACGGCCTCCGATTCGAGCTTGATGGCTTCGGAGGCGAAAATAGTTGCATCGATAACCATTTGGCCGTGGCGCTGCATATACAAGCGGAGAGGGTCTATACGAACAAGCTTTGGAAAAGGTTCGGCCATAAATAAACCCTTCAATAACGAGTTATAAGTTCCTGGATATTATTATATCGGCCGTTGTGGGGTATGGACAGAAAGTCTTGCAAAAACACAGGGAAAATTGATAGTTGGAGGAGTGTACAGGAAAGGGGCGAAGGTCTAAATTCACTTGACAAAAGGCGGTCATAAAGTTAATCTATATATATAGAAAACCACAATCCTAAGGCAGGAAATTAGCTGTTTTTGAGGGTCTTTGGAAGAATGAAAGCTAAATGGGTGTTTTTCAGTGTCTTGGCCATGTTCTTAGTCTCAATGGCGAACTCAATATCGGTAGCTGTCGATACTTCCGGCATTGAGCGCGTGCGGGATAAGGAGGTCCTCGACAGCCAGGATTTGCAGATTATTGACAATTTTGTTGCCGGGGCTATTCAAGAATTAGTAATGACCGTAGATTTTACGTCCATAGCAAAAGTTCGTGCGGCCCTTTTGGCACGTAACAGTTCGAGTAGGCCGAGCGCTCAAGCCCAGTATGCCGAGCAGTTTTCTGAGTCGGCCCGTAAATACATCTCCGAGGCGTTAAAACAGGTCAGCAAACTAACGTCGGAAGAGCGCAAATTCAAAGTGATAGTTAATCTTCTGATTCTCGTAGATAAGCTGGAAAATCTGCAGCTGGCAGACCTGGCCCTCGGGATGGTAAAAGATGAGAATACGGTTATTCGATACTGGGCGGTTCATTCCGTTACAAACGCCGGTATTACAAAAAAACTAAATTCTGCAGGAGCTGCCAACTTGAAATTAACGCGGAGCATAGTAGGGCAGCTTAAAGGACTTGTCGAAAGCAGCGCTCCCGAGACATTGGCTTTAATGGCTCAGTTTGCAGCGGATGTGGACATTCCGGAATGCGAAGATTTGCTGCTGCAGATAACAGATATGCGGATAAAAAAGTACGCTGACTGGACGGCGGACTATGAACTTCTGGACCAAACCGTCCTGAAATCGCTATGCAAAAAGATATCTTCTGCGGGCCCGGGGAAGGTTGCTGTTGCCCGCCGCTTTGGACAATTGTATTCTTATATGATACAAAGATATATCAATGGGCGTAATTCTTCAAACGCTGTGCAGAGACATCAACTGGCTTCGGTATTGGTCGAAACAGAGAACTCATATATCAGTAAACTTCTGGGGATGCCACAAACGTCTGTTGTGGGGATTAGAAAAGCTATAGAAAACAGTAATTATACGGCTCTTTTGCAGGAACACAACAGATTACTTGGAGACAAAACGAGAGCCGGCCAGTTACCACTGAAACTGAAATTTGACTACGGGCGAGACCCGAATGGCACTAAGCGCACCGCTCCGCTTGTTTTGCCGAAGCCACCCAGGATTAAAACACGTAAATAGAGAAGAGCGAAGGACCGTTGACATATCGCTTCTGACCATATACTCTATACCCTTGGCTCTGTGTCTATAGTTTCAAAGAGGCAAACAGACTCTCGCCAAAGGAGTTGCGTTGAAGTTTTTGTACATTGTATTTATAACGGCGATGTTGACTATTGCAGGATGTGGTAGTTCGCCGTCTCCAGCCGATAGTAACGAGACTGTTCTTTACAGTGCATTAGCAGCTAAGGTACGGGGGCTTGACCCGGGTGACATTGGGGACACAACTTCGTCGTTGGTAGCCAGCCAAATTTTTGAATGCCTTTATCAATATCATTATCTCAAACGGCCGTATGAAATCATTCCACAGTTGGCAGACGGTATGCCTGACGTGAGCGACGACGGATTAACCTACACTATAAGAATTAAAAAGGGGGTTTACTTTACGGACGACCCATGCTTTAAGAATGGTAAAGGGCGTGAACTAAAAGCGGATGATTTTGTGTTTGCGTGGAAAAGGATAGCGAATATAAAGTATATGAGCAAGAATTGGTGGATTTTCGATAATAAAATTGTCGGGCTTGATGAGTTTCGCGAATACACGAAGAGCTGTAAGAAAGCAGCAAATGTGGATTATTCGCGAGAGGTTGAGGGGTTAACGACAGATGATGATTATACCCTTACTATAAAGCTCAAGAGACCCTGGCCTCAAATAATATATCTATTAGCTCATTTGCCCACCGCCCCAATTGCTAAGGAGGCGGTCGAGTACTATGGCAAGGATATTATCAATCATCCTGTGGGGACGGGCCCTTTCAGATTGAAGATATGGAACCGCGGCAGTTATATGGAGTTGGTTAAGAATCCAAATTTTAGAGATGAATTTTATCCTTCTGCAGGGGAGGCCACCGACCAGGCAGAAGGATATCTGGCTGATGCCGGCAGGCAGCTGCCGATGGTTGACCGAATCTTGATGATGATAATACAGGAGGACCCGCCGAGATGGTTTTTGTTTATGCAGGGGAAAGTTGACGCTTCGGGAATTCCCAAAGACAACTTCAGTGAGGCAATTGACCAGAGGCGTGGATTGACGCTCCAAATGCAAAAGCTAAATATTCATCTGTGTGTATTTCGTGACCCGAGCACATATTGGCTCGGCTTTAATATGGAAGACAAGATTCTTGGTAAGAATAAGGCGTTGCGAGAAGCTATAAGCTGTGCTGTGGACAGGGAGAAATACATTGAACTGTTTACTAATAATCGAGGAGAGGTGGCATACGGTTTTATTCCGCCATTGATGAAATCTTATGACCCACATATTAAAGAGACGGTCAAGGTGGGGTATAATCCCAAACAAGCCAGGCAGTTGGTTAAGCAGGCAGAGAAAATTTATGGCGGTAAGCTGCCTAAACTTACCCTTGCAATGCCGGGTACAGACGTAGTTTTTAGACAGCGGGGAGAATTTTTCAAGCGGTGTTTCAAAAAAGTCGGTCTGAATGTCGAAATTGATTATTCGGATTGGCCTACATTTCAGAATAGAATTAAGACTAAAAGTGCACAAATGTTTTCACTTGGGTGGATAGCGGATTATCCGGATGTGGAAAATTTTCTGCAGCTTTTTTATAGTAAGAATGCTTCGCCGGGGCCGAATAATTTTAATTATTCTAACCCTGAGTTCGATAAGATATATGAACAGGTTGCGGTTATGC
The DNA here is from genome assembly GCA_964597535.1 of uncultured Pirellulales bacterium. Classification (GTDB taxonomy): domain Bacteria; phylum Planctomycetota; class Phycisphaerae; order Sedimentisphaerales; family Anaerobacaceae; genus CAZQYB01. The sequence goes on from CAZQYB010000016.1 coordinate 5,983, forward strand.
CTGACAGTCCTGAGCGTACCGCACTTTATCGAAAGGCGGAACGCATAATTGTTGAGGACTGCCCGGCGGCATTTTTGATGCATGGTGTTGCATATATACTGTATCACGATTGGGTGCATAATTACAAACCGCACACATTTGGGTATGGCCTGAGTAAGTATCGTAGAATCGATATGGTACAACGTGCGGCTTACAAGAAGCTGTTAAAGGCAAACAGATGATTGTATATATCATACGGCGGCTGCTTTACACGATACCGATTGTTTTTGGCGTACTGTTGCTTACCTTTATATTGTTTAACGTAGTGGGTGGTGATGTTACGGACCAAATCGCAGGCAAGGCGGCGTCCCAAGAAACCAGAGTAGAAATACGGCACGAATATGGGTGGGACAAGCCACTTTTTTTCTCCTGGGACAGCCAGTTCACCAACTACTTAAAAAAGGCCGTTACTTTCGACTTTGGTCGTTCCTGGAGCGACCGTGAACGGATAATTGACAAAATCAAACGTGGAGTTGGACCATCGCTTTCGCTAACCATTCCGATGTTCCTGGGGACCGTTATTATTTCGGTCAGCTTAGCACTGGTAGTGGCGTTCCTGCGAGGGACTATAATTGATGTTTTAGTGGTTGTGATTTGTGTAGCTGGTATGAGTATTCCTTTTTTAAGCTTCATACTTTTCGGGCAGTATTTTCTGGCATTTAAGTGGGGCCTTTTCCCAGTATTTTTCTGGCCGGATTTGTCCACCCCACAATATGTTGCCTTGCCGGTACTTATCGGGATTGTTGCAGGTCTGGGAGGGAATTTGCGGTTTTACAGAACAGTTATGCTCGATGAAATGCAGAGTGATTATGTCCGGACTGCTTTTGCAAAAGGGCTTACTCCGGGGCGTGTATTGTTCAAGCACGTTTTGAAAAATGCGATGATACCCATTATTACACAGGTGGTTCTTGCTATACCTTTTTTGTTTTTAGGGTCATTGTTGCTTGAGAGATTTTTCGGTATTCCCGGCTTAGGTTACCTGATAATAGAGGCGATTGCGGCACGGGATTTTCAAGTTATCAATGCAATGACCTATATTGGGGCTATACTTTTTGTCGTATTTAATCTGATAACAGATATTTGCTATTCGCTTGTGGACCCGAGGATTTCTCTTGAGTGAACATGGTGAAACAATTGAGATGAAACTGCCGAAAGGCAGAAGTCTATGGCTCGATGGGTTTCGCCAACTGTGTAAACACAGACTGGCGATGGTCAGTTTTGCAATAATAATGGCGTATTTTCTGCTTGTGGTTTTTGTGTACGTTGCAGAGTTCTGCGATTGGCAGATTGGGTCGACAAAATGGGATGAAAAAGTCGGTAATGAATACGAACCACCAAATGCTAAAAACCTTCTGGGGACCGATTTTTTGGGACGGTCGGTTTTCAGAAAAACCTTATATGGTGCCAAAGTATCGATAACTGTTGCCTTTTGGGCATCTATTATCAGTCTGGTCATAGGCGTACCTCTCGGTGCGATAGCCGGCTATTTCCGCGGTTTTGTTGATGAAATAATCGTATGGCTTTACACAACTTTAAGCTCAATTCCATATATTCTTTTGATATTAGCTTTTGCTCTGGTATTGAAGGACAAAACAATAAGTCTGAGATGGGCAGGCAGAGAAGCGTTTAGTTTTGAGCTTTCAGGAATAACAGCAGTTTATCTGGCAATAGGCCTTACCAGTTGGGTGGGTATATGTCGATTGATTCGAGGCGAGGTTATAAAGCATAAAAACCGCGAATATGTTCTGGCTGCAAAATCATACGGATGCAGCAACAGGCGAATTATATTAAGATATCTTATGCCAAATGTTCTTCACATCATTATTATTAATTTTTCATTGCGCTTTGTTAGTTTCATCCAGGCCGAAGTAATATTGAGCTTTTTGGGACTTGGCGAGAAAAATCGTCCAAGCTGGGGTGCAATGATTGACATGGCCAGACTCGATTTACCAAAGGGTTACTGGTGGGAAATGACAGCTGCTACAGCAGCGATATTCTTCATCTCGCTGGCGTTAAATATTTTTGGAGACGCGCTGAGGGACTCGCTTGACCCGAAGCTTAGGGTTCAGTAATTTTATGGATGGTAACGGAACATTATTGTCGGTTAAGAATCTCTCGACGCACTTTTTTACCGAAGGTGGCGTGGCGCAGGCAGTGCAGGAAGTCAGCTTTTCGATAAAGAAGGGCAAGACATTTGCGCTTGTTGGTGAAAGTGGGTGCGGCAAGAGCGTAACGGCACTTTCGATTATGCGATTGATTCCTGACCCGCCGGGGAAGATTATCAGCGGGAAAATAATGTTCAGAGGCCGCAGCCTGCTTGAATTGAGTGAAAGGCAGATGCGGGGCGTTCGCGGCAACAAAATCGCCATGATTTTTCAGGAGCCGATGACCAGTCTCAATCCGGTTTATACGGTGGGGGACCAAATTGTTGAGGCGATAAAGCTGCATCAGAAAAAGAGCACAAGCCAGGCCTGGACAGATGCCGCCGAGATGCTGAAAAAGGTTGGCATTGCTGACCCGGACAGAAGAGTTCTCGAATATCCGCACCAGATGTCCGGTGGAATGCGACAGCGAGTTATGATAGCAATGGCGGTAAGTTGTGAGCCGACACTTCTGATTGCCGATGAGCCGACAACCGCGTTGGACGTAACGATTCAGGCGCAGATACTGGACCTGTTAGACGAGCTGCAGGCGCAAAACGGGATGAGTATTTTGCTGATAACACACGATTTGGGCGTCGTGGCCGAGCGGGCTGATGATGTTGCGGTAATGTATGCATCGCGAATAGTGGAGGTGGCTGATTCAGAGTTGCTTTTTGCAGAGCCCCTGCATCCATATACGCAGGGACTCCTAAGGTCATTGCCCCGTTTGGGCCTTACGGCGAAACATCTTCAGACAATTGCAGGTGCCGTTCCTGAACCGTTGCACTTTCCAGCAGGATGTAAATTCCATCCCCGTTGCTCCGTAGGTTGCAGAGACAAGAGGTGTCAGACATCTGAGCCGAAGTTAAGGGAAGTTCAGCCGGGACGGTATGTTGCCTGCTGGTATGCGCCGGGCTATGAAAGCGATGGAGAACACGAAAAGTATGGGACAAAATAATGTGACCACAGATGGATATCTATTGCAGGTTGAGAACCTGAAGACCTATTTTCCTATAAAGAAAGGTCTGCTGCGCCGAATTGCCGGTTACGTCAAGGCGGTTGATGGCGTAAGTTTCGCCATTCCAGCGGGCAAGGCACTCGCACTGGTCGGCGAGAGTGGCTGCGGCAAAACGACCGTTGCCAGGAGCATAGTTCGACTGGTACCGGCAACAGAGGGGACGGTGGTTTTTGACCGGGTGGATGTTCTGTTGGCTGATAGGGTCAAATTGCGGGAACTCCGCAGGCAGATTTCGCTTATCTTTCAGGACCCCTATGGCTCGTTGAATCCACGGATGACCGTCGGTAATATTATTGGTGAGCCGCTGAAGGTCCAGAGCAAACTTGCCGGCAGGGAGGTGAGCGAGCGAGTCGCAGCACTGCTTTCAAAGGTGGGGATGTCAGCCGGCCATATAAACCGTTATCCGCACGAGTTCTCAGGCGGTCAGCGGCAGCGAATCGGGATAGCAAGGGCCTTGGCACTGGAGCCCAAATTAGTTATTTGTGACGAGCCGGTCAGTGCTCTTGATGTTTCAATTCAGTCGCAGATTCTGAATTTGCTGAAAGATTTACAGGAGGAGTTTGGTCTGACTTATTTATTTATCGCGCATGACCTGGCGGTTGTTGAGTTTTCCTGTGATATTGTAGCGGTTATGTATCTGGGCAGAATAGTAGAGCATGCTGCTGTGGAAGAATTATACAAAAATCCTCTACATCCCTACACTCGTACCCTTATGTCGGCCATTCCGCAGGTTGACCCGTCGTTGCGGGGCCGCAGAACCAAATTGACTGGTGAAGTACCGAGTGCTTTGAATCCGCCGGGCGGCTGTCCATTTCATCCGAGATGTCCTTTGGCGAAGGACATTTGCAGAAAACAGATGCCGATGCTGAAGGAAAAACAGGGTTATCAGGGGCATTTTGTTGCCTGCTGGAAAAACGGCTTATGACCTTCTTGAAAATAGCTGCACGGAGCAGTTTTCTATCGCAATAATGCTTTTTTTGCATAAAATACTGGTATTGGCACGTTATATAAATGAATCTGTGCTCGAAAACAGAAAATTCCTGAGTGGACAGTGCAGAAGTTACTGTCGTACAAAGAGATGCGAACGCTGAGACGTGAAATGGAAAGGATTTACGACCAGCATAGGTCACAGTTGTTTACTTGTGCGCTGGCGGTAACCAGGCGCCCTGAACTTGCGGAAGATGCTATACATGAGGCCTTTTGCCGTGGTCTTCGCCTGACGGAAGTTCCTCGAAACCTGAAGGCGTATATGTTTCGCAGCGTCCGAAACGCAGCTATAGACCAGCTTCGCCGAAGGCGCAGAACAAGCAGCTTGACGCAGGATTATATTTTTGATTCTTCCGCCGGCCCAGGAGAATTGGCTGAACAAAGACAATTCAAACGTTTAGTGGCCAGGGCACTGTTGAAACTTTCTAAGGATGAAAGCGAAACAATTGTTCAGCATCTTTATGCCGACTTAACTTTTCAGGAAATAGCGGATATGCGTGAGCGTTCGATAGGTACCGTGACTTCGTGGTACCGCCGAGGGCTGACGAAAATGAAAGATTATTTGGAGGTGTAATTATGAATATGGACGATTTCGAAGCTCGGCTGAAAAGACTACCGCTGGCAAAACCTTCGGAAGGTATGAGAAGAAGGATATTCGAGGATGAACCAGGCCACCTTGTCTTCTGGCGAAGACAAAAAAGGGAGTGGTTTGTAGGGCTCTTCCGACGGCGCATCCCCGTTGGCTGGGCGGCAGCGTTTGCGCTGGCCGCGGGAATTGCCGGGATGTCCGGCTCGCAGATGTGGGGCGGCGGGGCAGCAGCGCCCCTGCAGCCCGTGGTACATGTCCAGATTACCAGGTCGCCGTCGGACCGAAACCTTTTCGACTTCACCGTACCAGCAGAGGATTTTATGCCGGGTGAGCTAACCGTCAAGGTGCAAGCCCCTAAGGAGATATAATCATGCGCCAAAAGGTGTCCCGTAAAAAACGATTAGGGATTTTACTATATATCGGTGTTTTTCTGGTTTGTGTCTTAGGGCCCAAGGCCCCATACGCCGACGCAAGAGAGAAGAATCAAATCCGGGTTCAGTGCCAATTCTTCAAGTTTTACGGCACTTTTCCAGGCACAACATCTGCCAAGGAGAAAATCTGGACCACGGACGAACCTCCGAAAAAGCTGAAGAACAGGGTCACGGTATTCAGCCAGGGAGAGTTTGAGCTCGGCGAGAACAAGCTCACGTTCAAAAAAGGACGATGCTTCTGGAATAAGACGGAGGTTCCCATTACCAACCCCAAGAAACTCAATCTTCCTGAAGACCAGATAAGGTGGATTGATTCTCCCGAAATCGTGTTGTATGAACACTCATCGGGCTCCTTCAATCTTGGGTCCAAGCAGCCGATACAGTACTTCGAGAAGCGCGAAGACGGGCTTTTTGAACTGAAGGAAATAGAGCTTCCGACGGGACTTAATATAGAGATTACCGACGCCGATGAAAGCGAGGAACACGGCTATATTGACCTTACCGATATAAAAATAAGGATGCGTTCAGTTGAGAGGCGTGAAAAGATTGAAGGTGTGAATCTTTCGGTCGGCCGTCCTATTCCTGGGGAACAGAAGTACGTGTTCAGGTTTCGGCTAAGGCCTGGTAAAGACTACGGAATCCTAATCAGGCCCAAACGCGGTCTGGGAGGACTGTTGATTCGGCTGCGAGTATCCTCGACAAGGTCGGGCACTTTTGAAGCGTCTCCGCCGGAAGCAGTGCTGCAGTATGCCAAGATATTTGTGCCTCATATGGAAGTGACAGATTGGGAGCTGGATGCCGGTCAGTATCAAATCGTCTGTGAGCGGGGGGATGAAGAGTACGAGTTTGATGTGACGCCACATGGCGAATTGACAGAGCTTCAGTACAAAAATGACCAGACGGACATCGAAGAAAATGCCAACCGCATGGCATTTCGGGGCACAAAGAAGAGTATTGCAGTAGCCGAGGTCCCAAAAAAGGCGCTGGCAACACTGGCCAAGGCGTACCCCGGGCTAAAACCAGGCAAGGCCTGGACGGCTGAGACGATAGCCGGGCCACGGTACGTAATTCAGATTGGAGAAATGGCTTTCTATGCAAGGCCGGATGGCCAAATCCAGGCGGGCGAGCGCATCGATAAAGGTGCACTGGATGAGATTGACCCGCCGAGTTAAGAGAAGAACAGATAAAGAAAAATAGTATGAGGCCGAGAAGGAGTTTCCGCCTAAGCATGAGAAGCTGCATTGAAGACAGGAACAGGGGCCTGAGAGTGCCGGCGACATGAGGCGCGAGTATCTTCGACACGTTCCGGCACCATTCTCAAAAGCGACCGCCGTAAGGCGTCCCTGCGCAGCATGCCTAACGGCACAAGCGGAAAACGGAATAAGCAGAAAACGCAAAAGTTAAAAAATAGTTCGTAGTCTATGAACTCTGAACTATAAACTATGAACTCATAACAATGCACAAAAATGGAGACGAGAGGACAAATTATGAGAAAGAATGTGTTTTTGATAGTAGTGGCACTGAGTTTTGTTTGTGGTGCAACTGGTTTTTTGCAAAGCGCTAATGCCGAGAGTCTGAAAAACCCCGGCCTGGTGGGAATTCAGTATGGCTCAGAAGATTTTACCGACGCGGAGAATTTGGTGACACTGAGCAGTCTCGAACAGACCTGGACCGAGGACGATAATCACGGCAGGCAGTGGTCGGGCAAATGGGTAGGTTTTGTAGTAGGGCCGGCGAGCGGCCGGGTCAATTTCACGGCAACAACGGACCAGGAAGTAAAGGTCGAAATATCAGATACTGTCGTGATTAATTCGAAACGGTCTGTTATGTCCGGCAGTGTGACGATGGTCAAGGGCGAGGAATATCCGATCGAGGTTACTTACGTCAAGGAAGGTCGACAGTACGAGTGCTACTTCAAAATTCAGTGGAGCTGGTCAGGTCAGGCCCTAACCGTTATAGGCGGTTCGAGCCTTGTTTATCCTGAAGATGTCGAGGCAAAGCTTGACGAAATCGTCGCTGCCAGTGATGATGACGACGATGATGACGATGACGACGGTGGTGATGGTGTAAGTCTCCTGAAGCAACCCGATTATGTCTGGCAAGCCTCGGATGCGGCCAATGCCAAGAGAGCCGGTCTGGTCGGGGTCATCTGCGAGAGCGGGGACTTCACGAGGCCCGAATCAAGAGATGTGATAAAACATATCAATCACAACTGGACCGGTGGTCCGGGTGACTGGTCGGGGTATTGGCAGGGTTACATCGAGGCGCCCTTTACCGGCGAGGTGACATTTATCGCCGAGGTCGATAACGGTATCAAGCTGGTAATTGCCGGCAAGACCATTATCGACGGGCTTGGCAGAAGAAAGGCTCGGGTTGGCAGTGTCTTGATGGTCAAAGGACGCAAGTATCCACTGAGACTTTGGTATTTCCAGGATGGAGACCCCTCTTATATTCGCCTTTACTGGAGCTGGCCTGGTCAGAATAAGATAATCGTGGACGAATCGGCGTTTTCGTTCTCTCAGGCGGATGTGGAATACATTATCTCGATGGTCCCCGGCGATTACTGGGATTTCGACGATGCACCGCTTCATTACGACGATACAGGCAGCGAGTCGCTGGACCTTGCTCATCAGGACGCTCGGCTGGTGCCGGTTGTCGGCGTGGAAAACTATCAGGTGTTTCGGTCGAACCGTGAGCACCCGGAGTTGACAGGAGGACTAAAGAATACTTACATCCACGCTCCGATGCTCTGTTATTGGAACAATAAGTATTACCTTGAGTTTTTAGCGGCACCGGTAAATGAGCACGACGAAAATACGGAAACACTTATTACGAGTTCTGTTGATGGTAAGAACTGGGAAACACCGAAGATAATCTTCCCGGGATTCCAGCCGGAAGGTGACAGCCACAAGACGATAACACATCAGCGTATGGGTTTTTACGTATCGAAGAATAATCGTTTGTTGGTTCTGGCATTTTACGGCAAATATCCTTCACCGAACGAGGGTGACGGATTAGGCCGGGTTGTTCGTGAGGTTTATAAAGATGGTACCGTTGGGCCGCTTTACTTTATTCGCTATAACCGGCACGCAGGCTGGAATGAGAAAAATACACCGTATCCTTATTATAAGGAATCGCCCGACAAGAGTTTTATCGCGGTGTGTGATGAGCTTATGGCTAATAAGCTGATGGTCCAGCAGTGGTGGGAAGAGGACCGCAGCGAGGATGGTTTTTATGTACTGTCAGGGGAAGAGTTCAAGTGCAAGGCCTTCAATTGGTACACGCGGAAGGATGGAAAGATTGTTGGAATGTTCAAGGCGGGCTACAGTGCATTGAGTGAAGATGGAGGAAAAAGCTGGTCGGACATCAATAAGCTACCGTCGGTCATCGTGGGCCACGCCAAGATGTGGGGCCAGCAGACAGAAGACGGCCGTTACGCTTTTGTCTATAACCCGCATTTTGAATGGCGTTATCCGCTGGTTGTAACGACAGGAGATGACGGCAGGGTCTTCAGCAATATGGCCTGTGTTCATGGGGAGTTACCTCCGCGGCGATATGACGGAGATGCCAAGGATGTGGGCCCGCAGTACGTGCGTGGAATCACGCAGGGCAACGGTAATCCTCCCGGTAACGATATGTGGCTGACTTACAGCATGAACAAGGAAGATATCTGGGTAAGCCGGGTCCCCCTGCCGATTCGGCACAAGGTTGATAAGTGGGTCAACGAGACGTTCGACCAGATGAAACCCGGCGGGGTCGTTACCGGCTGGAACGTTTACAATCTCAAGTGGGCACCGGTGGAGGTCGCGAAATTCCCGAGCGCTGCGAACAAGAGTTTGAAACTAAGTGACACCGACCCATACGATTACGCCAGAGCGATAAGGGTATTTCCTGAAAGCAGCACAGTGACAGTCAAGTTCGATATCCTTGCCAAGCAGACAGGTAACGGCCGTATGGAAATCGAGCTTCTTAGTAAAAAGGGTTCTCGTCCTGTTCGTGTGATTCTTAGCGACAACGGTAAGGTACAGGTAGTTGACGGTGAGAAGACGGTTGATGTGACGGCTTATCAGGCCAACAAGTGGCTCAAATTTAAGGTCAGTGCAGATGTTGCAGCAGGCAAGTTCAGTGTGTCCGTCAACGGCAAAAGTGTTTTAAGCAAATCCGCTTTCGCACAAAAGGCCGCCAATCTGCAGCGTATATCTTTCAGGACGGGCAAATATCGCAAACTCGGCATAGGACAGAACGAAAACGAAGATGACCTTCCAAACGCCGGTGATGCTGTCAAGGAAGCCGTGTATTATATCAACAGCGTGTCAATTAAGCCGCAATAACGTGCTTACACATAATACAGGTAACGATTAAAACCGGATTTCCTATGTGAAGTCGCGAGAAAAGTTGGAAATTTGATAGGATAGGACCCGTTGAACGGATTTGATTAACTTTTGGTCATCCTGAGTGGGAGGAAGGATACTCTGAGAGTGAATTTTGACCGAAAATTGAAGTTCGATTTTCATGGAACAAAGGTGACCAATAATGTGGCGAAGGTTTCCGGTATTATCGTCGCATTGGAAGGCCCGGTTGATATGGGAAATGTCAGATAAAAGCCCGTGTGTGCCAGTGGCAAAGGGGATTATGAAACGGTCTTTTTTTAATTGTAAGATGTGTAGAACCAATCACAGAATTAGTTTGACTGTATTGGCACTTCTGCTGGGCGTGGCGTGCGCAAATTCGGCATATAGTAAAGGTCGCACGCTCGATCTTTCTAAAGCCGTCATAGTACATTCAGCCCAGCCCAGGCACGGCGCAGCGGCTGAGTTTCTTCAACACGAGGTCGAAATACGCACTGGGATCAAGCTTACTACAAGCGATTCCATGCCTTCGGGCATCTCGCCGATAATTGTTGTCGGCACTGTAAGGACTTCTCCGACTTCGTTGAAATTGCCCATAGGGCTTTCTGTACCTGCCAAAGCTGATTCATACGCTGTCTGGGTCGATGCGACCACACTATCAGCGCCGACGGTTTACCTGGTTGGCAGCGACGACAGGGGGGCCTTATTCGCCGCGGGCCGCTTAATACGTCTGCTGTACTTGTCGTCGAACTACATTGGCATTTCTGATGATATCCGCATAGCTACTGCCCCGGCCGATGCAATTCGCGCCCAGCAGATCATCAGTTCGACGCAAAGTAAAGACGGTTTTGTGGACTGGAAGGACGCCTCGCAAAAGCAGCAGCATATACGCGACCTGGTTCTGTTCGGGACTAACGGCTTCGAGCCGAAGAAACCGCACAACGTCGACGATCTTCTCGAAGAACTCGGTATCGACTTTTTCCACAAGCTGACATGTCAAGCAATCATCGACTATGACAAACTGAGCGACGATGAGATAAAACAGCTGTACACTGACCTGGTCGGCATAGACCATATCACGACTTACGGCGGCGACGCGAGCGGTTCAAGACCTCCTCACCTGTTCTTTACCAAGACCGAGCGTGTCCTTCCGCTTATCATCGAAAGTCTCGGCGGCAGCGTTAAGTGGTGGTATTCGAACCAGTGCCTGGATGACCATGCCGTTGACTACGACGACTATATCTTCAATTATATCAAAACCAAGCGGCCGAGCTGGCTGTACGGCATGGTTTACGGCCCATGGACCAAAAGGGGTATTCGCGAGATTCGTGCCGAACTGCCGGCGCAGTACGAGATCCGTCATTATCCGGAAAGCTGCCACGTTCGATGGTGCCAGTACCCGGTTCCGAAATGGGACCGTGTCTGGGCACAAATCTGGCCCCGCAACCGTAGCATCTACATGATGCCCAGCATGATGGTACAAGTTCACAAAGCAACTCGCGCCGGGACTGTCGGCTTCCTGCCTTACAACCACACGGGAAGCTTTAACGACCTCAACAAGTTTGCCTGGAGTTCCGCGGGCTGGAACCCCGATGTCAATGTCGAGGATATTCTCCATGATTACGCCAGGGTCTTTTTCGCTTATGACTTCAAGGGACATCCGGATGGTGATAATTCATCCGACTCAAAAGATGCGATAATCGAAGCCGGCGCCAGCGCGGTTGCGCGGGGACTTGAGCTTCTGGAAGAAAACTGGACGGGACATCTGGCGGATAATACAAGTACCGAAGCGGCGCTGAAACAGTGGAAGAAAATCGCCACGAATATGGGAGGTGTCGGCAAGAACTGGCGGCTCGAAATGTTCCTCTACAAGGCATTTCTCGATGCCCAGGCCAAGCGCAAATACGATGCCGAGATGAAATATGAAGAGCAGGCATATGAAGCTCTCAAGCGGGCCGAGAAGATGGGATTTGCCAAGGCGGTCAGCAATGCCCGCAGCGCACTGGCGAAGATCGATACGGAATTTCAGTCGAAGGAGGCTTTCAAGCAGGAACTTCGGTCCTGGGGTCTCAGCGACAAGTTCGGCAATCTTGATGAAGTCGTAGATAACATATATACTCCACTGAGTGACCGCAAGTGGATCGAGGCTCAATTGGAAGGCGTCACCACTGTTGAGGATATCGAAAAGATAATCAACTATGAAGAACCGGGTCCCGGCGGCTTTTACGATAATCTCGGTGTCGTGGGCGAGCAGCCTCACCTTGTCAGGCAGAAAACATGGGAGGAGGACCCCGGCTTTGTGCACTCACCGATAGAATGGATAGACCATAAACCAGGCTCCGACCGCAGACATTCTCAACTGACCCATGCGACCTGCCGATATGGTACTCCCTTGCTGATGCGCTGGGAAGAGCTCGATCCGGCCGCGACCTATCATATTAAGGTGGTCTACCGCGGCCCGTTCGGTCCGCAGTTCACCTGCAGGACAGACGACGGCCTCCTGGTTCACGGAGTGCGAGGCAATACCAAATCGGAACCGGTTTCATACAGCATACCGCAGGCTGCTACAAGTGACGGCGTACTTGGGTTGCAATGGCAACTTACTAATCAGGTACGCGGCGTCTCTGTCACGGAAATCTGGCTGATAAAAGCTAAATAAACTGTCTCACTAAGAAAGGAACATATTATGAAATTTTTACCGATGGATTTTACCGAGCCGAGGAAAAACAGAGTGGGCCTGCTTTTCCTGCTTTCGCTTTTTTGTCTGACCGGGCTTTCCGGCGCAGCGAAGCAGCCCCCATCGATTAAGGAATCGGCTCGCGAGCCTATCAAGTATGTTGGTGGGGTAAAATGCGACAAGCGTTATTATGATGGTCGGCTTCGTTATGCGATTGGTGTTCACAGCTACCAGGCGATGCGTTCCAACCGGACCAAACCGCCGGAAGGTGGTATGATAGGCTGGACTTACAACCATCAGCCTTATTTGTGCTATTGGAACGGCCGTTACTATCTGGAGTACCTGAGCAATCTCACCGGTGAACATGTTCCGCCCGGAAGGACGTTATTGATGACTTCCAAGGACGGTCTCAACTGGTCGAATCCCAGGGTGCTGTTTCCCAAGTACGCGCTTCCACACATTAACGGCGATTATCCGGATATCGGCCATGTGGAACTGCCGGCGGGTACTTTCTCTGTAATGCACCAGAGGATGGGCTTTTACATTGCGCCTGACGGCAGGCTCTTGACGCTGGCGTTTTACAGCTTCTGCCCAACTCCGTTTAGAGGTCCTAACAATGGTCAGGGCCTTGGCAGGGTAGTGCGCGAGGTATACGAGGACGGGACATTCGGGCCTATCTACTTCATAAGGTACAATCGTCACTCGGGCTGGAACGAAAAGAATACGAATTACCCGTTCTATAAAGAGAGCAAAGATAAGGGTTTCATCAAGGCGTGCGATGACCTGCTGGCAGATAAGCTGATGACGCTTCAGTGGCAGGAAGAGGACATGGCAGACGATGGATTCTTTGCCATTGGTGTCGATGATGAGTACAAGGCATTCAGCTGGTGTCACAGACCCGATGACGTTGTCGTAGGAGTATGGAAAAACCAGAAGTCGGCTCTCAGTCCAGACAACGGGAAAAGCTGGACCAGGATTAGAGAGAACAAATCGCTTATGTGTTGCGGAGCGAAAACCTGGATCCAAAAGACCGACGATGGTCGCTACGCACTGGTCTATAATCATTCGGCCACCGAAGCAAATCGGTTTCCGATGACGGTAATGACCAGTGATGATGCCCATATTTTCGATGACCTGCTTTGCCTTAACGGTGAAGTTCCGCCGATGCGATTCTTTGGTATGCATAAGAATTACGGCACTCAGTATTTTCGCGGAATCGTCGAGGGTAACGGTAATCCGCTCGGCGACCATATTTGGAATACGTACAGCGTCAATAAAGAGGACATCTGGGTGACGCGGACTCCTGTGCCGATTAGGGGAACAGTTGCTCAGCATTTTTCACAGGATTTTGAGAAAGCAAGTGACGAATCCGAGCTTTCAATGTGGAATCTCTATATGCCGCGGTGGGCCCCAATTTCTATTGTTGAAGACCCGGCCCCCTTGTCTTCTGGCGAAGACAGAAAAGGGGGCAATAAGTGTCTGGAGCTACGCGACGAGGAGCCTTACGATTACGGTATTGCTCAAAGAGCGTTTCCTGAAAGTAAAAAAGTGACTGTAGAGTTTCGTATCTACATAGCTAAGGTTGGGAGCAGTTTTCTAAGTGTAGAGGTTCAGGACAAGTCCGGCTACAGACCTATGTGCCTTCGTTTCGATGACCGGTTCCTTATGATGGACAGGTTTAATGTAGACCCTGATTCGTTACCAATCGAGGTCGGGAAATGGTATCACATCAAGATGGAGCTTGATTGCGGTAAAAACGAGTATTCTCTTTATGTTAATGGTAAAGAAATTCATGATGACATTGAGTTCGCAAGAACTGACAGAGTGAAGAGTCTGGAAAGACTCGTTTTCCGCACAGGCCCCTGGCGGGGCGATGTACGACAGTTTATCATGGAACGTGAGCCTGCAACCAAGGCGATTTATGTCGAAGACCTTTACGGCACGGATGATAAGTCACCTGTGAGCATTTACCTTATCGACGACGTCAAAACAAAATGATGATGGCCCCCACGTCTTCTTGTCCCGCATCTTGCCTCTCGCCTGCCCTCATGTCGGGAGACGCGAGCCGGGGCAGCGGGACTTGTCGAAGACAGAAATGGGGGCGATAAACAAAAACGAATATGATATACAAAATATGAAAAAGGTGTAAGCAGAAAAATGATTTTGACGACATTGGCCTTGTGCTTTCTCGCAGGCGTAAGCGGCTCACCCCCTTTTGCCGGTGTTACTGCTAAGCATGTTTTGGTTTACAATGAACCCGGACGCTTCGCCGGCTGGCCGGCTAATAACGGCGTATGGACTTGGGGAAATGAAATTCTGGTTGGATTTCATCAGGGAGACTACGTCCCCAAAGATTGTAGTCATTCAATCGGCGGCAACGGTCGAAGCCTGCTTGCCAGAAGCCTGGATGGCGGCGAAACCTGGACTATTGAAGACCCCGAGAATTTCATCGGTGACGGTGGCAAAGCGGTCCCGTGTCCCGGCAATATTAACTTCGCACATCCGGACTTTGCTATGAGGTGCGGCGGAGACCAATTCTTCATCTCCTACGACCGAGGCAAGAAATGGCAGGGGCCATACAAGTTTCCGGATTTTGGGTTGAATCAGAAGCCTAAAAAACCGGGCAAGCTAACGTCACGAACCGACTACCTTGTTAATGGCAAGCACGATTGTTTAGTCTTCTTGTCGGCAAAAGAACCAAGAGTAGAGGCGGCCCTGCAGGACAGAGCGTTCTGTGCCCGAACCACTGACGGTGGAAAAACATTTAAATTCCTCTCCTGGATGACGGATGCGCCTCTTAAGATACGTTCGGTAATGCCATCCACGGTACGCTGTTCAGAAAACCATTTGGTTTCCGCTATGCGGCGCAGACTGGACGTTAAGATTTCCGGTCCGCATAAAATGCGGAAATGCTGGATAGACGTTTATCAATCAACCGACAATGGCCGCACGTGGGAATTCCTGAGCCAGGTTGCTGATACGGGAAAGAGCAACGGAAATCCCCCCGGTCTGGTACGGCTGCGAGATGGACGACTGTGCACCACCTACGGCTATCGAGGTGTGTGCTCGGCCTACCGCTATCGTTGGCAGCCCCAGGGAATCCGTGCAAGAATCAGCAGCGACAATGGCAAAAGCTGGGGGCAGGAGCTCGTTCTGCGCAACGATGCGCGAACCTGGGACATCGGTTACACTCGCAGCGTGCAAAGACGTGACGGCAAGATAGTTACTATTTATTATTTTACGACGGAAGAAAAACCCGAACAGCATATAGCAGCAACTATTTGGGACCCGGATAAAGTTAAGTAAATCGAAACCAATTTTAGAAAGGAGATTACTATGTCTGATTTGTCACGAAGAAATTTTCTCAAAACGACGGCTGCTGGTATAGCGGTACCATCTGTAATATTGGCGGCAGCCAAAAAAGGACTCGCGGCGCCGAGCGAGCGTGTTCGCATGGCGGTGATAGGCGTGGGAGGACAAGGAAGCAATCACGCCGAATGGTGGGCCGATATGAAGGAATGCGAGCTGGTAGCGGTCTGCGATGTGGACCCGAAGCACCGAAATGAAGTAGCCAAGGACACTAATAGCACGCCGGTTGAGGATTATCGCCGCATTATGGATGATAAGAGCATCGATGCGGTGAGCATCGCCACGCCGGACCATTGGCACGCGCCGGTTGCGCTGGCCGCACTGGTTGCAGGCAAGCACGTGTATGTCGAAAAACCCTGCTGTCACAATATCAAGGAAGGGCAGTTGCTGGTCAAGGCCGCGAAACAGTTCGGCAAATGCGTTCAGCACGGTACTCAGTACCGCGGCGAGAGTGATGCCATCGAAGGTATCAGACAGATGCGTGAAGAAGGCATCATTGGCGAGATGCACATGGCCAAGGCAATTAACCACCAGCGCCGCGGCAAAATCGGCCGAAGACCCGTAACGGACCCGCCGCCCGGAGTAAATTATGACCTGTGGCTTGGACCTGCGCCGGTACACGGCTTTACCAAGAACCGCTGGCATTACAAGTGGCACTGGTTCTGGGACTATGGCACAGGCGATATGGGTAACGATGGTGTCCATCAGGTTGATGTTGCCCGCTGGGGTGTGGGTCAGAAGTTCCCGAAGGCAGCATTGGTTTCCGGCGGCCAGCTCTGGTATGACGACGACCATGAGACGCCGGATACACAGACGGTCGTGTTCGAGTATGACGGCTGCCATCTGATATATGAGATGCGTCTGTGGACCGACTACAAGCTGGAAGGCCACGACAACGGCGTTATCTTCTACGGCACAAAGGGTAAGATGGAAATCGGTCGTGACGGGTGCCATGTTATCACAGATGGAAAGAAGAAGAAAATCAGAGGCAAAGGCGGGCGTGGAATCAGAAGAAATTTCATCGATTGCATCAAAGCTAATGACCCTTCGAAATTGTTGGCGCCTATTGATGAAGGTTTTGCGTCGGCGGCACTTTGTCATATAGGCAACATCGGCGTGCGATTGGGCGGCGCTCGGCTTGAGTATGATTCGAACAAGCACGAGTTTGTGGGTAATCGAGAGGCCAACAAGTACCTCACCCGCAAGTACCGAAAAGGTTATGAACTGGCATATACCGGGTAAACGGCTTTTTTCCAAGTCGCTCCCCTGCTTTCTTGCCCGCCCCCTTTGCTGTCTGCGACAGCAGACGCAGGGGGCAGGCGAAAGCAAGAAGGGGGGTTGAACCGTTAATTCAGTTTTGGAAAGGACCATAGATGTCAACCTTTTGGAAAATAATGGTTGTCAAGGCAGAAGGTGCGTACACTTTTGTATTTGCGGTTGGTTTGCTGATTGTGTTGCTGTTTTTTCAGACGGCCTCGGCTGACCTGATGGCCTTGTATCGCTTTGATGATTCGACGGCAAATGATGTGCCGGGCGGGAATAAAATCGGCGCCCACAAGGGAGAGTCATTCGACGGTGTGAACGTGACGAAACTGAGTTTTGTCAGCGATACACCGAACAAGAGCGCGGCTGCAGCGTCGTTGAACGGCAGGGGGTATTTTGATATTATCGTCAAAAATCCTGTAAACCCGTTCGACAGCTCGAAGGATTTCTCCATCACGTTCTGGTTCAAGACTACCGAACCGGACGGGCCAAAGGCGGCCAAACAAACCGGGCGGGGACGAGTCATCATCAGTTCGGCGGATGAAACATATACGAATGAACACCACTATATGCATGTTTTCACGGAAGACAGGGGGGGCATGAGACTGGATTACTTCAATGTGGAATCAAGGCAGACGAAAAAGGTTACTCTGCTCGACAACACCTGGCACTGGATTGCCATCACTTATACGGCGGCGGACAGTATGGTAAGGTTCTATGTCGATAAAGTTGTGGAGGATGCTTCGGGAAGATTAAAAGGTAATATCCCCAATATCGCTGAGCAGACCGTCCGGGTCGGCGACAGCGTCAGTTACGAGGCAATGTACGAAATCGGGGATGATTTTCCTGACGGCCTTTTGCGCTGGAAAGGCCTTCTGGACGATATCGCTATCTTTGACCATACGCTCGAGACGGAAGAGCTTGCACAAGTTCTGGCGGGTAATTTCTCTGCCTATGTCACCGGTCCCGCCGGGGGCACACAGGGCCCTGGCGAAAAAGAAGACTCTCGGCCCGAACCTGCTGAATTTGATTTTAGTTCTCTAAAAACTATCCCGGTTAACAATTATTATGCATATAGTGAGCCCGGCAGATTTGGCGGCTGGCCGGCCAATAATGGTGTATGGATATGGGGGAATGAGATACTTGTTGGTTTTGAACAGGGATATCACGAAGCACAATCCGGCGGCGGTCACGCTATTCGCAGAGATATGCCTCAGTTAAACGTATTGTCACGAAGTCTCGACGGCGGTAAGACCTGGAAGGTTGAAGACCCGGATAATTTTGTTGACGACGGTGATGAGGTTAAGCATTGTACGGGGAATATTAATTTCGCTCATCCTGATTTCGCTATGAGGGTGGGCGGAAATAAGTTCTTTATTTCTTACGACCGCGGCAGGAAATGGGAAGGACCCTTTAAAATTAAAGGCACGAAGTTCGATGATATGACTTCAAGGACTGATTATATCGTTAACGGGCCGAAGGATTGTCTCGTGTTTCTCTCGGCTGAGACAGGACTTGTTGAATCGAATTATCAGGACAGGTCTTTCTGTGCGAGAACAACCGACGGCGGCAAAAGTTTTCAGTTCCAGGGCTGGATGACGCATAACATTAAGGTCCGCTCTGTGATGCCTTCGACTGTTTATGTCGGTGAGGGACACCTTGTTTCGGCGATGCGCCGCAAACACAAGAAAAAGTTCGAGAATCGGCCCTCGATAACCAAAAACTGGATAGATGTTTATGAGTCGAAGGATGACGGAAGGACGTGGAAGTTCCTGAGCAAGGTGGCGAAAACTGATGCCGGCGACCGCAATGGTAATCCACCTGCTATGATAAGACTCACAGACGGACGGCTGTGTGTGGCGTATGGTTATAGAGCATATCCGTATGGTATTCGCATCAAGCTCAGCAGCGATAACGGTAAGACCTGGGGCGAGGAGATTTATCTTCGCCATGACGGCGGAACGTGGGATTTGGGATACCCGCGCATGGTGCAAAGGCCCGACGGCAAGGTTGTCACTATCTATTACTTCAATACAAAAGAGATTCCAGCTCAGCATATAGCGGCAACAATCTGGGACCCAAATAAAGTTAGGTAAATCGTGTCCAATTTGAGAAAAGGAGCTTGTTGTGAATCGCAGTATTATTTTGATGACGGTTTTGTTTGTTGTTTGTTTTACGGCATTTGCCGGGGCAGAAGCAGGAAATTACCGGCAGGGTCTGGCGGGGGCGTGGCTGCTTGCGGAAGGTACACCACAGGCCCAAGAGTTTGTGAACTCGGTGGGGATTAAGATGGTCAAGATTGGCCCCGGCTCATTTGAGATGGGCAGCACTTTGGGAAGGGATTACTGGGATGAACAGCCGGTCCACAAGGTGACCATTTCCAGGGCCCTTTACATCTCGGAGACGGAGGTAACTGCTAAGCAGTTTAGACAGTTCAAGGCTGAGTTTGTGGGGACTGCCGAGCATTTGCCATACGCAGCGGGCGTTAGCTGGTATGAGGCGGTGGCGTTTTGCGATTGGCTGAGTAAGAAGGAAGGCAGACCTTATCGCCTGCCTACGGAAGCTGAATGGGAATATGCGTGCAGGGCCGGTTCAACGAGTCTGTACTCATCAGGCGACAGGCCGCCGAGAGCCGGACAGGCCAATGCGTGGGGACTCAAAAATATGCACACGGGAGTGCGCGAATGGTGTCTCGACTGGCACGGGGAATATCCGGCAGCAGAGCAGGTTGATCCGGTCGGTCCGGAATACGGAATGGCCCGCGTTGTTCGCGGTGGCCTGCTTGACGATGGCGGGAAAAATAAGTGGCGCGAGATTTTCAACGCGTCATCAAGCCGTGCTTCAATCGCTCCTGGGTTTGGCCCCTATTACAACGACTCCCCGGCAAACCCCGGTTATCACAATATTGGTTTCCGTG